>JAKAGE010000015.1:0-4085 GCA_021817655.1 bacterium | reverse complement strand
AGCACCCCGTGGTTCGTTTTGCTGATCGCGCCCCAGCGGCTCCCCTCCTTAAAAAGCGCGACGACATGATCGACATCGGGCGCAGCCGTTTTGAGGTCCATAAGAAGCGGCGGGCGTCCATGGAGCCAGAGCGCGGCGGCGGCGAACATCGCCCCCTCCATACAATGAGCCGTCTTCGCCCGCAGGAGCATCACCGGAGAACGGTACGTCTCGCCCTCATGCTCATGATTGAACGGGAGCGCATTCAAAAAACCCTGGATCGCCGCGGGGGTGCGGAGCGCGCGGAGGGCGGCACGCTCGCGGGGAAACTTGTTGAATTGTGCACTGGGGAATTTTCTCATTGTTCGCACGTGCGGGCGGTATCCATATCCATTATACGCCGGCGCGCATGAAAACTTCCTAAAACAGTCGCGGCATGGCCCCTACCCGTGCCGCACCTCGATCACGTCGCCATCCTGGACCACGTATTCCTTCCCTTCCGTCCGCAGCCAGCCTTTCTGCTTCGCCTTGCTCCAGCCCCCGGCCTCGAGCAGCTTTTCGGTCGGAACGACCTCCATCCGGATGAACTTGCTCTCGAAATCGCTGTGGATGACGCCTGCCGCCTGTGGCGCCTTCATGCCGCGCTCGATGGTCCAGGCGCGCGTCTCATCCTCGCCGGTCGTGAAGAAGCTGATAAGGTCGAGCACATGATACGCCTTCCGCACGAGCTCCTGAATGCCCCGCGCCTCGGCGTCGGGCGATGACAAGTCCATGACGATATGCTCGGCGCCAAGGGCCCCGATCTTCTCGAGAAGGCCGGACGGCACGTCATCGGCACAGCCGTTGATCAGGTACAGCTGCCGCTTGAGCGTGAGGAGGCGAAGGTCGCCCATCCGCGCATTCTCTTTGATCTCCTTTGCAAGCGCCCCGTCGGCCGCGAGGAGGCGCCCCGCTTCCAGCGCCGCCCTGATCCGTTCCAAAAGCTCCTTGTCTCCGATCGCCTCTTTCCTGCCGGCGCGCGCCTCGCCGTCGACGCGTACCAGCCGCTTTTCGACGGCGGCAAGATCCTTGAGGATGAGCTCCAGATTGATGATGTCGATGTCCCGCGCCGGATCCACGGAATTGTCCACATGGATGATGTCCGGATCTTTGAACGCACGGACAACCATGACGATCGCCTGCGTGAGCAGGATATCGTCGAGGAAATCATTGCCAAGCCCTTCTCCCTTGTTCGCGCCCTTCACGAGCCCCGCGATATCATAGAATTCCACAACCGCCGGAATCTTCTTTTTCGACGCGGAAAGCGCATTCAGCTTCTCCAGCCGATCGTCGGGCACCGGGACGATGCCGACGTTCGGATCGATCGTCGCGAACGGATAGTTCGCGACCGTGATGTCCTGCTTTGTGAGCGTCTTGAATAGGGTGGACTTTCCGACGTTCGGAAGGCCGACAATGCCGAGGGAGAGTTTCATGGCTCATAGTATACCCCCGATCGGCCGCGAACGCTATTGGACCGGATTTCCGAGGAGCGCGGCCGGCATCCTGCTTTGATCGATGATGGCATGGCCATCCGACCGGAAGGCGAATGAGAATCCGAAGGGATCCTGCGGCACTCCGGGAATGATCCCCTTCGCCACCAGTGCGACAGTGGAGGTCGGATATGCGCCGAACGCCCGCCGGTACTCCGCCGCTGCAGCATCGAGGTAATCGAAGATCTTCAGGTGATCGATGAACGCCTGGGCGCGGGCCTTCGTCCCCGGATCGTTCGAAGAATCGCGGATCGTCCGCCAGAGATCCTCCGTCTTCTGCCGCTGGTTCGTCTCGATGCCGAAATTCAAAGCGAACCGGGCGGCGTATTGCGGGATGCCCGGGGTCTCCGCGGCAAGATTGTAATACCAGGCCGCCTGCTGCTCGTCGTGCGCATAAAGGAACTCGTTCGTCGCCATGTAATACGGGATGCGCCAATCCGGATCCGCGTTCGCCATGCCTTCAATGCCGATCCGCACCGATTGCGCGAACGCGTCCGGATAGGACGATGTCGGCACCGCCGTCAGCGTGAGCACGGAAAATGCGTACGGGTAGCTCAGCTTCGGATCCACTGCGTTCACATAGGCAAGGTCCGGAAAGAACTCCGTTTTCCCCCGTATCCAAAGATCGAGAATCTCCGGCATCGTCGTCGCCCAAAGGAAGGACGCCACCGCCGGATGGAATCCCATATCGATCATGCGGACCATGGACGCCGTCATCCCCGATGATGATACGCTCCCCCCGGGGAACTTCAGGCCGACGGCGTCATATTCGACCTGAAGAAGCCCGACAAGGGCGACGAGAAGGATGATGACCGATGCTTTTCCGGCAGCATTGAGGCGCATCATGGATGTGCGCTAGATTTCCTTCCGCTCGAAGATCCAGATCGCGGCAAAAAGGAGGAGGAGGATATAAACGGCCGCATATGCGAGCGCGAGCCCTAATTGCTCCCACGGCATGGCGACCGCATGGATGGCAAGATCCCGGGCGTCGAATTTCTCAAGGTTCGGGAAAATGTAATAGAGGACCTTCACGAGGAAAAGCTGGAAACCGCCCAGCCCCATTTTCTGCGCATCCGTGACGAGCTGGCTCACGACATGGCCGAGAAAGAACACGCCCGACGTGTAGACCACCGACATGAGCGAACTCGAGAACGTCGAGACGAAGATCGCGAACGCCAGGAAAAGCGACATCTCGAGGTACTGCATCGCGATCGCGAGGAGCCCCAGGGCATCGAACCCGCCGTTCTCGTATGCCACGACGCCCAGATACGCCACCGCGAGGATCGCGCTCGTCAAAAGGAGCACGAGACAGAGCCCCAGGAATTTGCCGATCAGGAACTGCAGGCGCGAGACCGGCTTCGAAAGGATGAAGTAGGCCACTTTCCGGTCGATGTCCTTGAAGAACGATGTCGTTCCGAGGAAGAGCGCGATGATGGCATTGAAGAAATAGATCCCGGTAAGGCCGAAGCTTCTCACCATCGGCAGCTCTTTCAGGACGAGCTGCGCAAGGAAAAGCATGAAGAACACGTAGAGCATGCCGAAAATGACAATGCCGTACAGGATCTTGTCGCGGACCTCGAGCTTCAGCGTATTTTTTGCAATGACGAAAATGTTCCTCATGGGCGTTGTTTTTCATGCTCCTCGACGACCTCCGTGAACCGCTCCTCGAGCGGCATCCCCGCGCAGAATTCCTTCACGCCGCCCGCATAGAGCAGCTTTCCCTGATGGATGATCCCCACCTCGTCGCAGATCTCCTCGACGTCGGCAAGGATGTGCGTATTAAGAAAGACCTTCCGCCCTTCGTGCTTGAGCCCCATCATCACCGCCTTCATCTCCCGGCGGCCGATCGGATCGAGCCCGTCGAGCGGCTCGTCGAGGAACAGGTACTCCGGATCGTTCACAAGCGCCTGCGCGAACCCGAGGCGTTGGCGCATGCCTTTCGAATACGTCCTGATCTGGGCGTTCCGCGCATCGAAGATCCCCACTTTTTTAAGGAGGCCTTCATAATGCGGAGTCCTGCCGCGCGTCGGTCCGAACAGCTCGTCAGAGAACCGCAGGAACTCCATGCCGGTCATGTGCTCGTAGAAATACGGCGTTTCCGGCATGTACCCCAGCTTTTTTTTGAAGATCGGATGCGAGGAAAGCGCCCCGTCGATGGTGATCGTGCCGCCCGTCGGCGCAAGAAGCCCGACGATCATCTTCATGATCGTCGTTTTCCCCGCCCCGTTCTGCCCGAGAAAACCGAAGATCGGCACATCCACGGACAGCGTGAAATCGTCCACGACGACCTTCTTTTTATAGGCCTTCGTCAGATGCGAGAAATCCACCATGCTCTTTATGATACCAGAAGCGGCGCGGCGCAAAAAGATTGACGAAATACCCCGGTTGTTCTATCCGTAATCCACCGGCACGCTCTCGAATGCGCCCTTTGCGACGATGACATGGTCGAGAAGCGCGATGCCGAGGATCCTCCCTGCCTCAACGATCTGCCGCGTGACGGCGATATCCGCCTCGCTCGGCTTCGCGACGCCGGACGGGTGGTTATGCGCGAGGATCACCGCCGATGCCGAAAGATCG
>JAKAGE010000069.1 GCA_021817655.1 bacterium | reverse complement strand
TTCCCCCGCCCCATGATCCACGAAAAGAACTTCGATTTCAGCTTCTCCGGACTGAAGACCTCCGTCCTCTATTATGTGCGCGACCATCCGTTCCCTGCCGGCGGGAACGGCGGCGATGCCGCCGCAAAGAACGCCGCCGGACTTACCCGGGCCGATATCGCCGCGTCGTTCCAGGGCGCCGCGCTCGACGTGCTCGCGGCGAAAACGATGCGGGCCGCAGCGGGAGCGGGCGCCCGCACGATCCTTCTCTCGGGCGGCGTCGCAGCGAACAAAGCGCTCCGTGCGCGCCTCGCGCGCGAAGCGAGAAAGGCAGGCATGGCGTTCTTCGTTCCGGAATTCAAATACAATCTGGACAACGGGGCGATGATCGGCGCCGCCGGCTACATGGCGCATGAGCGCAAAAAGCGTTATAAGATCGAAGCGCGCGGCGACATGGAGATATGAACGGCGGCGGAATGCATAAAATAAACCACCATCCCCTCCCATGATCACGACTTTCCAGGCGATCGTCATCGGACTCACCCAAGGCGTGAGCGAGCTCTTCCCCATCTCCAGTTTGGGCCACAGCGTGCTCCTGCCGGGGCTTCTTGGCTGGCACATCGACCAGAACGCCGAATCGTTCCTTGAATTCCTCGTCGCGACGCACCTTGCCACGGCGGCCGTCCTTTTCATCTTTTATTTCGACGACTGGGTGCGGATCGCGAAAGGCATGTTCCGTTCGCTCGCCGCGCGCGAAGTGAGCGACGCCGATCCGGATGCGAAGCTCGGCTGGCTCCTCGTCGTGAGCACCATCCCCGCCGGGTTCGTCGGGCTGCTTCTCAAGAGCGAGATCCGGGGATTCCTGCTTTCGCCCGCATCGGCGGCGCTCTTCCTCATGCTGAACGGCGCCCTGCTCCTTGTTGCCGAAGGGATCCGCCGCCGGGGGCTGCAGCGCCACGATCCCGGCGTCGAGGCCGCGGAACGCACCGAAGACAACGACCACCGCGTCGCGCGGCGGCTCTCCTGGAGGCAGTCGTTCACGGTGGGCATCATGCAGGTGCTCGCGCTCCTGCCCGGATTCTCGCGCACCGGCACGACGCTGTCCGGCTCGCTCATGGTCGGCCTCTCGCATGAGGATGCCCTCCGCTATTCGTTCCTGCTCGCCACGCCGATCATCGGCGCGGCGGCGCTCCTCGAGATCCCTCCGCTCCTTGCGTCCCACAACGCGGCGCTCATCGCCGCGTCCGCATGGGGCGCCGCCTTTGCCGCATTCGGCGCATGGTTCGCCGTCAAATTCCTCACGCGCCACTTCAAGACGAACACGCTCACGCCGTTCGCGATCTACTGCCTCGCGATCGGCGTCGTGAGCCTGATCGTCCTCCGCTGATCCTCGCTCCCCGGCCGCCCGGCGCGCGTTATGCCGCGCCGTACATCTTCGCACGCTGCGCTTCCAATTTTCCGATCAGCTCCTCATCGTCGATCCTCTTGAATCGCGGAAACGTCTTCCCTTGTTTCGTAACGTATTCCGTGAACATGCGGAGAGGGCGCATATCGAACAGCTTCCCTTCCTCGTATACGCGCGCGCCCTCATAGAGCGGCCGATAGATCACCATATACCGGTCCTCCGGCACGCAATCGTCCTCCGTATGATGCCCGACGCCGAGCACCTCGTACGCATAATCGTTGAACGGGCCCTCGGGGTCGTGCTTGTAGTGATAATAGAATCCCCTCCCGGGGATGTTCTCCAGTTCGTCGACCATTACTGCCGGGTCGGGGTCGGAGGAGTTTGGGATGACGATGACGGCGCCGCGGGCGTCTTCTTCTTCCCGCTCGCGAACCACGCGTAGATCAGCAGCCCGAGCCCCACGACGAGCGCAGCGATGCCGTGCTTCATGTGCGGGACCGTCTTTGCCGCATCATATCCCGGAATATAGGCCGGCAGCATATTCGCCGGCGTCGCCCAGTAATAGAACGCCATCCCAATGCAAACGATCCCCCCGGCGACCGCAAGAACGATCAATGCTTTTTTCATATGATAATTTTGTTTTTGATTCCTTGATTCTGCCCTAGAGGTACATTTCGTCCACATAGCACCAGGTGAATTCCTCGCCCGGCGAGACCGACTTCATGATCGGATGTCCCGTCTCATGAAAATGCATCGTCGCGTGCCGATTCTTCGAACTGTCGCAGCACCCGACATGCCCGCAGGTAAGGCACATGCGCAGCGCCACCCACGTATCGCCCGTTTTTACGCAATCCTCGCAGACCGTGACGTCCTTCGGATGCACGTCCCGTATCTGGTCCGTATGGATGCACGTTTTCCCCGCCATGGTTCCAAGTATATCACAAACGCGCCTTGACATCATATAAGCACATGCTAATATCTAAATATGTCCGACCTCTGCAAGGAGATCAACAAGTTCGGCCGGGGCATGAGCAATCCCGCGCGGTACCGCATCGTCGAAGCCCTCCTTAAGGGGCGCAAGACGGTGAACGAGCTCGTGCGCATCGTCAAGCTCTCCCAGCCGGCGGTGAGCCAGCATCTCGCGACGCTCAAGGCGTGCGACCTCGTGGTGGACGAGCGGCGGGGCAAGGAGGTGTTCTATACGGTGAACACCGAATACACGCTGAAGCTCCTCCAGGCCCTGGTGGCGGACATGGACCGGCAGCGGCAAACGGGCGGCGAAAAAACAAAAGCGAAGCGATCGAATCATAAAACAAAATAAATCATCACCATCATGCTGAAGATAAAAGTGGTCCTGGGCAGCGTCCGCGAGGGAAGGTTCGGCGAAAAGCCGGCGCAGTGGATATTCGAAAAGGCGAAGGCGAAGGGATTGGACGCCGAACTGCTCGACCTTAAGGATTACCCGATGCCGGTGTTCGCAGAGCCCCAGCTTCCCGCGGCGGTGAGCGGGAACTACCCGAACGAGACGGCGAAGAAATGGGCGGCGAGGATCGGCGAAGCGGACGGCATCATCTTCGTGACGCCGGAATACAACCACGGCTATCCGTCATCGCTCAAGAACGCCATCGACTTCATCTACGGCGAGTGGGTGAACAAGCCGGCGGCGTTCGTGGGATACGGCGCGAACGGCGGCGTGCGCGCGATCGAACAGCTCAAAGTCGTCGTAAACAGCAACCTCCGGATGTACCCCGTGTCCGCGGGCGTCACCATGAACCATCCGTGGAACCTCATCGATGAGAACGGCGCATTCGACGCCTCTTCCTTCGAGAAGGCGGGCGACACGATGCTCGAGGAGCTCGTATGGCTCGGCGAAGCGCTGAAA
>JAKAGE010000068.1 GCA_021817655.1 bacterium | reverse complement strand
ATCCGGCCGATGCCGGATTTTTGATTGTTCACCGTCATTCATACCGGAGCGCCTCCACCGGGCTTTTCTTCGCCGCCTGGCGGGCGGGGTAAAGCCCGAACGCAATGCCGGTGACGGACGAGACGGCGACCGCGAGCACGATCGCAGAAGGCGGGAACGCGAACGTCCATGCGATCCCGGCGACATTATTGATGACGAGCCACGCCGCCCCCACGACAAGCGCGCCAAGCGCGATGCCGATTACGCCTCCCACGAACGTGAGCATGACCGCTTCCACAAGGAATTGCTGGAGGATATCCGCGTCCGTGGCGCCGACCGATTTCCGAAGGCCGATCTCCCTCGTCCGCTCGATGACGGACACCAGCATGATGTTCATGATGCCGATACCGCCCACAATGAGCGAGATCGAGGCGATGGCGGCAAGGAACAGCGTGAGGATCGAGGTGATGTTGCCGAGAAGGGAAAGCACGTCCTGCTGGGTCTCGATCGTGAAATCATCCTTGTTCGGGTCCGTGATGCCGTGGTCCTGCTCGAGGATCGTGCGCACGCGCTGTTCGGCGAAGCTGATGTTGTAGTTGCTGTTCGCCTGCACCATGATGTCGTTGTAATACGTGATGCCGAGCATCTGCGTCTGGGCGACCGTGATCGGCACCAGCACGAGGTCGTCCTGATTGATGCCGAACGCGCCGGTGCCTTTCGGCGCGAGCACTCCCACGACCCTGAACTGGATGTTCTTCACGTTGATATACTGCCCGACCGGGTCCGATGCCGGCCCAAAAAGAACCTTGGCAAGGTGCGACCCGATGACCGCGACATGATTGTAAGAATCCACGTCGTCCTGCGTGAACGGATAGCCGTTCGCCACGACGAAGTTCCGGACCGAGAAGAAATTTGCGGGCACGCCGTCGAATGTGGTGATCTCGCTGTTGTCTCCGAAGCTCGCCGTCGCCTGGCCCCGCGCTTCCGCCGTTACCGCGGCGACGGACGGATCCTGGGCAAGATTTTTCGCATCCTGCGGGACAAGGCTTGTGACCACGATCCCTTGCGCCTGAGCAGGGGACTGGAAGCGGCCGTTGCCGCTGCCGCCCGGGATCACGATGATAAGATTCGAGCCAAGCCCTTGCACCTGGCCCAAAATATAATCCTGCGCCGAGGCGCCGATGGACATAAGCACGATGACGGACGATATGCCGATCACGATGCCGAGCATGGTAAGGAGGGAACGGGTCTTGCCGTGCTTTAGCGTCGAGCGGGATGAGCGGACGAGGTCGTTGATGCGCATGAGGGAGGATGCGTTCTACTTGAGGAATTGGTTCTTTGAATGGCGGGGATTCGCAACCGGCGTATCGCTTGCGATCGCGCCGTCGGCAAGCCGGATGATCCGGTCAGCGAACTCGGCGGTCGCCGTCTCGTGGGTCACGAGGATCACGGTGCGCCCATGGTCGTGAAGGCCCTCAAGGATGCTCATGACCTGGGCGCCGGAAACCGAATCGAGGTTGCCGGTCGGCTCGTCCGCGAAGATGATGTCCGGATCGTTCACGAGCGCCCGGGCGATCGCGATGCGCTGCTTCTGCCCGCCGGACAGCTTTGCGGTCTCGACGTGGATCTTCTCTTCGAGCCCCACCGCGCGGATGGCATCCTCAACCAGCTTCTTGCGCGCCGCCACCGGAACGTTGGAATAGACGAGAGGGATCTCCACATTCTCATAGGACGTGAGCCGCGTGAGCAGATTGAACGACTGGAATACGAATCCGATGCTCTTGTTCCGGATGTGCGCAAGATCGACGTCGGACAGCTCTTCCGTCCTTCGCCCGAGGAACAGGTACGCGCCTCCGGTCGGCCGGTCGAGGAAGCTCAGGATCTGCACAAGCGTGGACTTTCCCGAGCCGGACGGCCCCATGATCGAGACAAAATCACCTTTATTGATGGTGAACGAGACGCCGCGCAGCGCGGAGGTCACTTCGCCCTCGTCGATATAATCCTTCCGCAGATCACGGACGTCGATGACCGCTGCTTCGGCATTGGCCCTATGCATCATTGCGCAACGCTATCCTTTGAGTCCGACGTTGATGACCTCCTCGCCCTCCGTCACGCCCGAAAGGATCTCGACATTGCCATCCTGGTCGCGGATTCCGAGCGTCACCGGCACCTGCGCCTCAGCTCCATTCTGAAGAATGTCGACGAACGTCCCGCTCACGTTCTGAATGACGGCATACTGGGGAAGGATGAGGGCATTCGTGTCCGTCTTCGTCTTGATGTCAAGATTCGCAGTAAGGCCGCTCTTGATGCGGGCGTCCGGCGCGTTGAACGAGACCTTCACGAGATAATCGACCACGCCGCTTTGGATCGTCTGGGCGGGATCGATATAAAAAACCGTGCCCTTGAACGTTTCCCCGGGGAATGCGTCGAATGTCATGTCGACCGGATCATTGAGCGCGACCTTGCCGATGTCCGTTTCCGGCACATACGCATCCACCTCGAACTTATTCGCGGAAATGATCGATGTCATCGTTTGTCCTGCGACCGCCACCTCGCCGACCTTCGCATTCTGCACGGTGACCACGCCGCCGATAGGGGAAACGAGCGATGCGTTCGCGATCTGCACGTTGATGTTCTGGACGTTCGCCTGGGCCTGTGCGACGGCCGCCTGCTGGGCGGCGATCGTCTGGGGCGTCGATCCCGCCAGGGTGACCTCGAGCTGGGCCTGAGCCTGGGCGACGGCCGCCCGCTCGGAAGCGATGTCCTGCTGGAGCGTATTGATCGCGGTCGAAGCGCCGTTCACTTCCGTGATGGCGTTCGTCACCGCCGTTTTATATGTGGCGGAAGAGCTTGCCGAGAGCCCGGTTGCATCGACGATCGCCGTCGCGTCGGTGTTGAGCATGTTTGCGATGACGGAAAGATGTGCCGCGGCGTCTTCCAGCGCCGCCCCAAGCGTAGAAGTGGAAAACGACGCCGTCGCGGAGGAGAACACGGCCGTTTCCGCCGCCCATAAATCCAGCTCTTCGCCCACCTGCACCCGTTGCGCATTCGCGGTATTCACGACCTGCGAATCGCTGACCGGGAACGAGAGCTGGGGATTGTTCGTGTCGGGATTCGCATAAAAGTCGGCGATCTGGTTTCGAACGGCGTCGTTCGCCTTTGCATATGCATCCAGAACCGCGTTAGGAATGCTGCCGTAGGTGTTCGCGAGCGTCTGCTCGGCCGCGGCGACAGCCGCCCGGGAAACCTGGACGCTCTGCGGTGTCGGTCCCGCCTGGAGATTTTCGAGCTGTGCCTGCGCCG
>JAKAGE010000067.1 GCA_021817655.1 bacterium | reverse complement strand
CCGGTCTCGCGGTCGAGGCCGTCTTCGCGGACTTCGACGGATTGCATCGCGCCGCCTGACGTGGTAAAATATTTTCCAGCATTGAGTAAAATCCACCATTGGAGTTGTTATCTTGGCAACATTTGTCAGTGAATCCCCCCTTATCCAATCCCCACGTGCGAAAGAGCGCTATGGACCATTCCGTGCCCACCTAAGGGTCCAGGCAAAAACCATCGTTGTCGTTTGCATTGACCCGCGCTTCATCGTGGCGGTATGGAACTTCGTCACGGAAACGCTCGGCTTGAAGAGCGGCGAATTCATTTTTCTCCCCAATCCGGGAGGAGGGCTTCACTTCCATCCCGAGTCAAATAACGGGATCGAGCGGGCCCATCTGTACGACACAATAAAATTCGCGTTCAGCGAATTTCCCCATCTTGAACGGGTTGTTGTGATCAGCCACGAGCAGTGCGTTGCATATGCACGGACGGCGGCGCATCATGGCACGGCGTTCTGTCCGGAGGGAAAGAGCGTCGAGGATCTTCAGATCGATCATCTTGCGGGGATTGCCTTGGGGAAACCGCCCCGCGTCATCCCTCGGGATGTGCGCGTCGATGCGTTCTATCTGCGCGTCGTCGACGAGATGAGAGAGGAGGTGGTGTTCGAGGAGGTGTGAAGTACAATTGCTGACACGGCCGTCCGCGAAATCCGCGGGCGGCCATTTTCTTTATGATGGCGATCCGTGCGGCATGCGATATAATAATGGAACAGCGATGAACGCGCCGATGAACGGACCGCCGCCCGGAGGGAATAAAAAAGCACTTCCGGCATTCACTGCCCGGGTTTACGCCGTCGTCGCCAAGATCCCCCGCGGGAGGACGATGACATACAAGGAAGTTGCGCGGGCCGCCGGCCGGCCGAACGCGTACCGTGCGGTGGGGAATATCATGCATAACAATCCGGATACGAAGCGCGTGCCGTGCCATCGCGTGGTCCGGTCCGACGGGGCGCCCGGCGGCTATGCCCGCGGAGGGGCGCGAAAGATAGCCCTGTTGCGGAGGGAAGGGGCGATCTGACGCGCCTCTGTCAAAAAGCGGCCTTTGTTTTGTATAATAAAGGCATGAAACCGCTCTGGTGGATCGTCATCGTGCTCGGCGTCATCATCATCGTTCTCCTTGGCGTGCTTTTTTTCTATAGCCCTGCCAAGGCGCCGGAAATTCCGTCCGGCGTTCCCGGCGCGGCTTCCTCGACGCCCGCCGCGGCGCTCGCGCCCGTCGTTTCCTCCGATGGGCGCATGGCGGTGACCTCCCTCCATCCCGGAGACCTTGTCGCTTCGCCGTTCACCGTTGCGGGCACCGTCACGGGCGGCGGATGGTTCTTTGAGGGGACGTTCCCCGTGAAGGTTTTGGATGGCAACGGGACGATGATCGGCAGCGGCGTCGCCCAGGCCCAGGGCGAATGGACGACGACCGCAACGGTGCCGTTCGCCGCGACGGTCTCGTTCGGTGTTCCGCAGTACGCCACCGGCACTATCGTGCTTTCACGGGACAATCCGTCCGGCGATCCGAAGAACGACCTCTCGCTCGCCATCCCTGTTCGGTTCAAATAACACTACATATCATCATGCCAGGCGAAAAGATCCCTTTCTCTGCCAGCGAAGGCGGCGGTTCGGAGAATTCAACATGGACGATCGACGGGACGCCGGAGCGCGCGGCGGATACCGTGCGCTCGCTCGCGGGGCGTTTGGCGGAAATGGGATGGGGAAAGGAAGAGATCGAGGGCATGGAAGAGGGAGTGAGCATCGGGATCGAGAACACTCTTCGCTATGGGAACGCGGGGGATGCGGCGAAGCGGATCGGGCTTGAGGTTTCCGTCGCGGATGGACCGGATGGCGAGCGGACGCTCGCGGTCGCGATCGCCGGAGCTGCCGGCCGGGCGGAGGAAGGCAAGTCCCCGGTTCCCGACGTCGAGGAAGCCGCGCTCCATGGCGACCGGATGGGGGAGCTCTTTTTGCGGCTGCCCGCCGGTATCGACGTTGAATTTTTTCCCGAAGAGAACAGGATTGTCCTCAAGCAAAAGCGGATTAGGGCAGCATCGTAAGGTTATACGGCTTTTCCGCCCAGATCGCGCCGGCATAGTCCACTCCGACGCGCTTTTTGCGCGCGATCTTTGCGCGGGGGACGCGCACGCCGCGGTCTTCGAACCAGAGGCCGGTTGCGCGGACGGCGCGCAACCTGTTCTGCGCACCGGTGGCATGCAGGAATTTGGCAAGGCGGGCGGGGCCGGTCACGCGGACGAGCGTGCCGGGGTTTGCTCCGCCGACGGTCTCTTTTTCTGCAGCCGCCGGAACGCGGTAGGCGCCCGCGCGGATCAGCACCGCCGCCGGATAGTCGCGCCGCCCGGTGACGATGTTCAGCATCCAGTGCATGCCGTAGGTAAAGTAGACATAGAACACGCCGGCCGGGCCGAACATGACGCTCGTGCGCGGCGTGCGACCGCGGCTCGCGTGGGACGCGCGGTCATGCGGACCGTCGTACGCCTCGACCTCGGTGATCATAAGCGCGATCGTGCGTCCGCGCCATTCGCGGACGATGTATTTTCCAAGGAGATCGCGCGCGACCGCGAGCGTCGGTCGGGCAAAAAATTTTGCGGGCAGTACCTTTCTCATGTGGTTTGATTATATAATAGAGGGACGATGATCAGCGAGAAGGATTTGCCGCAGTACAAGCGGCGCTGGCAGAAGATCGCGCGGGTGCTGCGCAAGCTCTTTCCGCACGCGAAGATCGCGCTCACATACGGGAATAATTGGGAGCTGCTCGTTGCGGTGCGGCTTTCCGCGCAGTGCACGGACAAGAAGGTGAACGAGATCACGCCCGCACTCTTCAAGAAATATCGCACCCTCGATGATTACGTGAAGGCGGGGGAGACGGCGGCCGGCGTGCGTGGGTTCGAGCAGATGATCAAGCAGTGCGGGTTCTATCACGCGAAGGCGAAGGACATCCTCGCGGCGGCGAAGTACATTAAAGAGAAGTATCACGGCAAGCTCCCGCGCACGATGGCAGAGATGGTGAAAGTGCCGGGCGTGGGGCGCAAGTCGGCGAACGTCATCCTCGGCAACGCGTACGGCGTGGTGGAGGGGATCGCGGTGGACACGCATGTGATCCGCCTGTCGCACCTGCTCGGCTTTTCGCGCGAGAAGACGCCGGAGAAGATCGAGCGGGATCTCATGGCCATCATCCCGCGCAAGGACTGGTTCCGGGCGACGTACATGCTGATCGACTACGGCCGCGCGTACTGCGTGGCGCGCCCGCACAAGCACGAGCTGTGTCCGCTGACGAAGGCGCTGGGGTGATCGCGAGATGCAACAAACATACCATTTTACT
>JAKAGE010000014.1 GCA_021817655.1 bacterium | reverse complement strand
ACGAAGATCGCCCTCCAAAAGTTCCAGGCCTCCCATGGCATCCCTGCGACCGGGTTCTTCGGCCCCATCACGAGGGCGTGGATGGGGAGGAATCCGTAGCGGGGGAGGGACGTGCCCGCCCCTCATTCGTATGCCGCTTAAGATCTATTTTTCCCGCTTCGGCGGATGGATATGGATGAACGCATCCAGTCCGAGATAGCTTCCTGCACCGGAGACGACGATGATAAGCAGGCAGATGACGACGATGATCTCGTCGCTGATGAACTGGGAGATATTGAGGGCGGTATAGCTGACGGACGGAAGGAAGCTCAGGAGAACGACCACGATCCCCACGATGGATGACAGCCGCGTGAGAAGGCCGATCATGAGGCAGATGCCGATCACAAGGAATGCCCATTGGGCAAAGGGATGCACCCAGTCCCCGGGGAGCGGCCGGGTCACGAGCCACGAATAGAGATCGCCGAACGAATGGGTGCGGACGGCGAGGCCCATTGCGGGATCGAAGAGCGCACTGAAGCCCAGGTAAAAGAAGTTCAATCCGAGCGCGATGCGCAGGAAGAAGATGAGCACGCGGAGCGTGTGGGGAAGTTTCATGTATTTATTATATAATAACTATGATACATCATGGCGACCATGGAACTGGAGACCCGTCGGAGCCACTCGCTTGGCAAGCGCGCGTTCCTGCTCTTCCTCTCGAAGCGGATCAAGCTTGCCATATTTTTGTTCGCCCTCGCCGGCGCGGCGTGGTACAGCGAACAATGGGCGCCGCCGGCGTACGCCCCGTATGTCGATTACGTCGTGAATCTTCTCGGCCTTCTGGCGGCGCTCTATTTCCTGGCAATCCTTCTTTGGACCTGGCTCGAATATCATTATTACACCTATATGTTCACCGATGAGGCGTTCGTGATGACCTACGGCTATGTGGTGCGGAACGAGGTCGCCGCGCTGTATCATCAGATCCAGAACGTGAACATCGAACGATGGCCCCTCGACCGGATGATCGGGGTGAGCAGGATCGTGATCCATATGACCGGCGCCGAGCATGATGCGGCGCATAACAAGATCGTCCTTCCGGCGGTCGGAAGGAGGAAGGCGAAGCTCGTGCAGAAAGAGCTGCTCATGCGGGCGCGGCGCCACGCGGGGGATTGATCCTTATTGCGGAAAATCGAAGCGCACGAGCCGGCGATCCTGGTCGATGAGGTAAAGGGAGTTCTCTTGCGGGTCGTAGACGGGGGTCGAGCCGGGGGCGATCGGGGAGATCGTAGTAATGTTCCGCAGCGCCGTATCGGCAAGATCAAGGAACGCGATGCGGTCGGGGTACTGCACGAAAAGATGCGTATCATCCCGGTACCACGCAAGACCGACGATGTCTCCGACGCCGGGGAGATTGAAGCGGTAATAGTCAGGAGTCCCGTTCGGCACGAAGATCTCCGTGCTGTGATATTCCAGCGCGGCGACCGCTGACCCGTCCGGCGCGGGGAAAAAACGCTTTACGTCGTCGGCAAGCGTGGAGAGCTGTTCGTTCGGGACGTTATAGATGCGAAGGATGTCATCGCTCTCGAGGATGCCAAGCTCGTTCGCGTTCACCCATGCGAGCTGCCGGACGGCGCCCGGGACGACGAGCGAGCTGTCGATGAGGTCGCCGGAGAATTTGTCGTACACCATGATCTCGGACGTGCGTGAGGCGGGGTCGAAGCGGGCCCATGCCATCGTTGTCGGGGAAATGGCAAGCGGGGATCCGATCGTCCGTCCGGCAGGGACGGTATCGATCGCGGTCACATGGCGCGTTCCGGCATCGATCCGCACGATCTTTGCGGGAGTTTGCACCAGGATGCCGGTATCGTCGTACGGGTCGATGAAGACGTTGAGTTCCGGCGTGGGGGCGATGCCGGCGGATCGGAGCAGAGCGGTGAGATTGGTGCTTGTGGCGTTCGAGAAATCGTAGAGAGTGTAGGGAGCAAGGCCGTTCCCGAGGGTCGCGCCGCGGATGATGACGTTCTTAAGGTCGGCGCTGTGGCTCACGATCGTGCCGTTGCCGATGCTCCGTCCGCGCCAGAGGATGGTCCCTGTCGCGGTACGAAGGACAACGTTGCCGTTCGCCTCGAAAAAGTCGCTTACGCCGACCGCCGTGGTGCTTGCGGCGCTTTGCGGCACGAGTACGGCATACTTCATGGCGGTGACGAGGGACGGCGCCACGGGCGCATCCTCCGTCCAGCGGTCGTATCCGGGCGCGCTGAGGGCGATCACGTAGCGTTTCGGGAAGAGGCCGGAGATGAACGTCCCCGGACTGAGGAATCCCGACTGGTTCTGGATGGGCGTTCCGTTCAGGGTGATTGCGGCATTGTCGGGGTAGGAGCGGATGTAGATGCCGCCCGCCTTCTTTGCCTCCATGGTCGCGAAATCGATGCGCCATCCTTCGGCGTAAAGTACGACGACCGTTCCGATCACCACGAAAAGCAGCAAAAACACATAAAAAATACGCCGCCGCGTCTGGAGTTTCATAACGGACTGATTCTAGTCCGATTCGCCCGTTTTCTCAAGCGGACGGAGGGAGCGTTCTTGATATTTTTTTATCCCGCCATGGTATAATGAATGCAGATCCCGTGCAGATTTCGGATCAAACTATATTGACTGGGAGAGCGATTATTTCTGCCGCCCGTGGGCCGCAGTTGGGCTCACCCACCTGGCGTTGTAGCCAGAAATCTGACGGGATTTAACAAAACACCTCCTTTTTGCGATCGGGTCGCGAAGACGCTAAAGATCGCAAAAAGGGGGTGTTTTGTTAAATCAGATGGTTATAAAGAAAAGGGATAGCGCGGTGGGGTCAGAAGCTGAGGGCGTTCACATGGAACGCGCTTCCGACAACGGCGCCGAGGAGATAGGTGAGGAGCGCGGTGCCGAGCATGAGCGCCACCGTCTCGCCGAACTCGCGCCAGAACGTGCGGTCGAAGACCACCGCGCCGTAGAACGTGAATGCGGCGACGAGCGCGATGCCGACGGACGTCGAAACGGCGAAGGCGACGATCATCACGCGGATGAGAAAATAGGGGAGCGCAAGGAGGACGACGGAGGAGAAATAGGAGATCCATGTCGCAAACCCGGATATGAGCGGGGACTGGTTCCCCGGTTCCTGCTTTGCCTGCAGATATGACGCCGATCCCATGGAGATCGACGCGGCGAATCCGACGATGATGCCGGCGATACCGGCGATGAGCGTCGATCCGGTGACGCCGAGGAATCCGGCGTGGACGCCGGTGATCTCCACGATCGCGTCCGCGAGCCCGAGCACGATGAACCCGATGTAGCTCACGCGCCGTTCCTTGAGCTCTTTGATGAGTTCGCGTTCGTGCGTACGCTCGTCTTCGATGATCTCCCGGAAGCGCGCGCGGTGCGGCTCGGGGATCGTTCCGATGATGTTCTCATAGGCGGCGACCGCCCCTTTTTCGTGGAGCTCGAGATATTTCGTAATGAACGTGACGCCGAAAATGACGCGCAGGAGCGGGATGCCCCAGGTCGCGTACGTCCGCGGGCGGATGCGCTCCGCCGTCGCTTCCGGGAGCAACGACTTCCAGAACTCGTAGTGCGTTCGTTCCTGGGCGGAAAGCCGCTCCAGCGCCGGGCGATTTGCGGGATTCCGCTCCATGCGGGCAAGGCGCCCGTAGATCACGTGCTCGGTGAGCTCGTTTGTTGCGTGAGTGGCGAACGGTTCGTTCATATGGTCATTCCTATTATATCGCAAGACCGCTCTGCATGCTGTCGGGCCGCCGGGAATCGAACCCGGTCTAAACGCACCCCATGCGCTCGTACTACCGGTATACTACGGCCCGAAGCTGAGGAGAGAATATACAAACGAAGTTTGCATATTCTCGACGAAACGAGGGACGCAAGCTTCTGAGCTTACGGCCCAAACACTGAACTGCTCCATTGTATCACTTGCGCTTAAAATTGTCATATTGTATAGTAAAAATATGGAACAACCAAAAAATGTCGAAGCAGAGAAACAGCAGTTGGTCGAATTTGATAATACTCCCGCGGAGCAGTTGGAGGAGATGGCAAAAAATTTGATGACAGAAGAGGAACAGAAGGAATTAATGAAGGGGGAGCTCGATTTAATCCTGCGCATTGCCCGCAAGAGGATTGAAAAGATGGAAAACCCTCCGTCGATCCAGGATGCAATTGCCGAAGCGGTCATTTTGCGCTTAGGCGTCAGGGAGTATTCTCGGATAATGGCGATAGATAGAGAGGGGAATATCGTAGGATCGGGTTCTTCGCGAGAAGAGGCGATAAAGCGCGCTCACGAATCCACCGCTCAATAGGGCGGCGTTGATAAAAGTAAAACTGCCCCGGACAAACTTCATTTGTCTGGGGCAGTATGCTAATTGGAGGAATGCGGCTTTTCGTACAAACTTGCGATTTTACTTGCCACACGGATGATTCTTTCCCGCTTTTCTGCCGGCATCGCAGCCATCATGCCGTTGTCGAATGCAGTTCCTCTCTCCCTGCAGTCGGGACATTTTTTTATATGTCGCGCAACCTCTGAGTTGCTCTTCGCAAGCTCAAGAACCTCTTCCCATCCGAGTTGATCGATTTTTTCATGATCGTACAAAAATGACCATCCCCCTTCCTATCAATTTGATACCGCTTAAATAATATATTAAATTGTATTAAACGTCAAGTGGCTATGAGGAAACACCTTGAGCTGTCTTTGTCTTCCTTACCCTCGGCGCCTTGTGAAGCGTCCGGAGGCAGGTGGTGCAGAGCAGCATCCGTTTGCCGTCCACGGTCGCATACTGCAAATTCGGATATTTGCGGGACCAATTGACCGGATTATA
This sequence comes from bacterium, assembly GCA_021817655.1. GTDB lineage: Bacteria > Patescibacteriota > Minisyncoccia > UBA6257 > 2-01-FULL-56-20 > JAKAGE01. Next base: position 9,567 of record JAKAGE010000014.1, on the reverse strand, counting down.
GTGGCCGCGCAAAAGCTTGCGGGCGCCCTGCATCCGTGAAGTTTTACCGCATCGTGCGCATTTCCTCATGGGATAGGTAATTGATTAACGTGAAAGTATTATAAGGGGAAGCGCAAAAATATGCAAGCAATCCATGGGCTCCGTCGGGGGCCTGGCAGATGCCCTGGAGCACCACAAAACAAAAAAGACCCGCAGGGGCCTTTTTGTCTCTTTTAGTCGACCCGCACCTTCAGCTTGTGCACTTTCTTCTTGTTGGCCTTGGGCAGGGTGACGGTCAGGATCCCGTTCTTGAACTTCACCTGGGCGCCTTCCGGATCCACCTCCTGCGGGAGAATGATGGACCGCCCGAACTTTCCCCAGTAGCATTCCTGATAGAGATAATCCTCGTCGCGCACGGTCTTTTCCCGCTTTCGCGCGCCGCGGATGGAGATCGAGTCGGAGGTGACGCTCACGTCGATATCGTCCGGCGCGACGCCCGCGATCGCCGACTCGACGATGATGTTATCCGGCGTCTGATAGACATCGACGGTCAGCTGGCCTTCGGGTTCGCCGTCGGCCCAGATCTCATCCTTCTCTTCCTTTGTGCGGAGGATCTTCGGTCCGGCCGATGCGCGGGAAGCGGCGCGCTCGGCGACCGTTCCGGTCGATGCCTTTGCGAGCTCCACCTCGTAATCGTCCTTTGCTTCCGTCTCCGCCCCTGCAAGGTCCGCGAAGAACCTCTCGTCGTCGCTGTTCATGATCATGGGAGTGATGATTGAAAAATAATGAAACGGCTATGCGATCAGATTGATGTGTTCGACCTTCAGTTTTTCGAAATCCGCCAACACGAAAAATCCTACCACCATCAAGAATACCACGGAATAGCCGCTCGCGCCAAACGTCAGGATAAGGAGGTTAAAGGAGGCATGGAGGAGCGCCGCGATCCCGATGCCGGCCACGAGGTATTCGCCGACCTTGCCCTTTACGATGCCCAGCGCCCATTGATAGCCGACGATGGCGGAGGCGAGCGTATGGAGGAGCGTCGCGCCGACGAAGCGGAGAGAGACGGTCTCGGCAGCCGCGGCGAGAAGCGGGATGCCCTGCCCCGAAAGGGTGGCGATCGCGCCGATGTTCTCAAGGGTCGCGAAGCCGAGCGCGGCGACGATCATGTAGATCATCGCATCCATGGGCTCGCTGAACGCTGGGCTCTTGCGCGCGCCGAAATATGCCGCCGTGAACTTCATGGTCTCCTCGATGACCGCAAGGCCGATGAGCGAAAGGAATGAGAATTCCTGGATGCCGATGTCCGCCGCCCAGCCGCTGAAGGAGTTCTCGATGGCGACGGTGAAGAACGCGAAAGCCATGCCGGCGAGGAATGTGAACGCGATAAGCCGGCGCGGTTCGGCGTGGGTCTCTTCACCGAGGTAGAACGCGAGCCATGCGAATCCGGGGAGAAGGCCGAACGCAAGAGCGATGACGAGAAGGGTCATTACCGTATCATTCTATCATATAGAGATCGTTCCGCCCGCCCCAAAAAAGATTTCCCCGGTGCTTAGTTCAGCACCGGGGAAAATAGCTGTTCGCGCATGACACGAAGCGCGAGTTCTGTCCTGTTGGAGAATCCAAGGGCGTTGAAGATGTTGGAAAGGTGGGACGTCACGGTCTCTTTTGAGATGTCCAGCGCCGCGGCGATTTCGAGGCTGCTTTTTCCCTTTGCAGCGGCATACGCGACCTGGAGTTCGCGGGGAGTGAGCAGTTGCGAAAGCGTCTTTTCCGGAGCGGGCCAGGGGTCCCCGCTATTGACGAGCGTCCGGTAGTAGACGACGATCGCGAGCTGCGTGACGCTCTTGATGCCGGTGGTCTTGTAAATGCTCCCCAGTTGAGTGCGTACGGTTGCCGGGCTTTTCCTGAGATACTCGGCAATTTCGTTCTGGGTGTAATACCCTCTTCCACCGCACTAATGATGTCGGCGAGCTTTGGCGAGAGTTCTTCCATGCGCGAAAGCGCATTTTGAACTTCCACAATTTCCATAGTTCCTCCCGTGTCTGATGCCGAGTGAATGATAGTACCGCTTTCTGCGGGCGTCAATCTACCATCGTTCCACCATGAGCATCGTGCCCGGACGGAAGATCTGCCAGATCTCCTCGGTGATGAACGGCATGAACGGATGGAGCATCTTGAGGGAGCCGAGGAGGAGCGACGTGAGGAGCGCATAGCGTTCGGCTTTTTCTTCCGGCGTCCCGTCCCGCAACACGGTTTTTTCCTGTTCTATGATTTCATCCGCCAGCCGGTGCCAGACATAGTGATAGAGTTTCTCGCCGGCGAGATGGAATTCGAAATTTTCGATATGAGCAGTGACGGCATTTTTGACGTCGTTCAATTCTTTGATGTAGACGTGGCCATCGGCAGTAGAAGCGCCAAGTTCGCCTTCCGGCTTGTTCATCTGAATGAACCGCGCGATATTCCAGAGTTTCGTCGAGAAGTTGCGGTAGCCGCGGATGCGGTCCTCGGAGAGTTTGAGGTCGTTTCCCGCGGACGAGCCGATGATGAGCGAAAGCCGGGTGGCGTCCGCGCCGTACTTGTCCGCCATGGTGAGCGGGTCGATGATGTTGCCGAGCGATTTGGACATTTTGCGGCCCTTGTCGTCGCGGACGAGGCCGTGCAGGTAGACGCGGCGGAAGGGGATGCCGCCCATGAGCACTTCGGACATCAGGATCATGCGCGCGACCCAGAAAAAGATGATGTCGTACCCCGTCTCGAGCACCGAATTCGGGAAATAGGTTTCAAGATCTTTTGTTTTTTTTGGCCAGCCGAGCGTGCTGAACGGCCAAAGGCCGGAGGAGAACCAGGTGTCGAGCGTGTCGGGGTCCTGCTCGTAAAGATCGTGGCCGCACTGCGGGCATTTATCTTCTGCAATCTCGATCTCCATGAAAGACGCATGATCTTTGCCCGGGGGGATTTTCCCTTCGGGAAAACCACGAAGACCCGCCTCAAGGGTGCCGATTGATCCTCCGTGAGTCACAAGTAAGACGTTTTTGCCTTTATATTTTTGGCGATATTCGTTGAATGCTTCATGTACCCGCTTGCTCACATCCCTCCAGGTTTCCGCGCCGCCGCGCTCATTGTCGAGGTCGGTGCGCGTTTTCCACGTATCGGGATATTTTTCGATTACTTCGCTCTTTAAAAGTCCTTCCCATGCGCCTTCGTCAATTTCGCGGAGGCGCTCATCGAAAATCGGGGCAATGCCAATTTTTTTGCCGACGATTTCTGCGGTCTCTTTGCATCGGAGCAGATCGGAAGAAATAATCACGTCGATTCCTTTGTCGGAAAGTTTTTCCGCTGCCGTGACAACCTGAGCGTGGCCGGTTTCGTTTATGGGAATTTCACGGTGTCCCATATAGCGCTCCTCTTTATTCCAATCGGTTTGCCCGTGACGCATCACATACCAATGATTTGTTATTGAGGCGTTAATCTGGGGAGTCTGGCAGTGCAGGCAATACCACACCGGCACCTGGTGTCCGAACCAGATCTGGCGCGAGATGCACCAGTCGCGCAGGTTGTCGATCCAGTTGAAGTACACGCGTTCGAAGCGTTCGGGGAGGATTTTTATTCCGCCTTCCGTAACGCCGGACTTCATTAATTCTTTGAGCGTCTTTTGTTTTTCGCCGAACGGCTTGTTGACCGCGATGAACCACTGCAGTTTGGGGAGCGGCTCGATGATGCCGCCGGTGCGCTCGGCGGTCGCGACGTTCTGCATGATCTCTTCTTCTTTCTCGATCAGTCCGGCGGCGCGCAGGGCGTCCGCCGCGATCGCGCGCGCCTCGGCGGTCTTCTTGCCGTGCACGAGCGGGTTCTCCACCGTCATCTTGCCGAACTCATCGATGATGGTCTTGAAGGGGAGCTCGTGCCGCTGGGCGATCTCCCAGTCGATCATGCTGTGCGCCGGTGTGACGCCGAGCGCCCCGGTGCCGAAATCCTTTTCAACGCTCTCATCCGCGATCACCTTCACCGTGATCGGCGTGCCGCAGTAATCGACATCGAATGTCTTGCCGACGTATTGCTTATAGCGCTCGTCCGACGGATGCACCGCGACGGCGGTATCGCCGAACTTTGTTTCGAGACGGGTAGTTGCGATCGGGATAGGGAACTTCGATCCGTCGGCAAGAAGACCGTAGCGGAAGGTGTACAGTTTCGTTTTGCGCTCTTCGTAGACGATCTCGTCATCGGAGATCGTGGTCTGGCCTTTGACGTCCCAGTTCACCACGCGATGGCCGCGGTAGATGAGGCCGAGGTCGTACATTGTTTTGAACGCGGTGCGGACGGCGACCTCGCGCTTGTCGTCGAGCGTGTACGCCTCGCGGCTCCAGTCGAGCGAGGCGCCCATGCGCTTCACCTGGCGGACGATCGTGTCGTGGCTTTCCTGGGCAAACGCGCGCACGCGCTTCAAAAATTCCTCGCGCCCGAGGTCGTGCCGATTTTTGCCCTCGGCTTTTACGATGTCCTTCTCCACCTTCGACTGCGTCGCGATCGCGGCGTGGTCGGTGCCGGGGATCCAGAGCGTGCGTTTGCCGTTCATGCGCGCGAAGCGCACCATGATGTCCTCGACCGCGAGCATCGCGGCGTGGCCCATGTGCAGGGTGCCGGTCACGTTCGGCGGGGGAAGGACGATCGAGAACGGTTCGGCGTCGGGCGCGGTCACGCCTTTCTCGATGCATTTTTCGGGATCGAACCAGCCGGCATCCTCCCACATTTTATAGATGCGGGCCTCGACCTCGTTCACGTCGTAGCGCGGTTCCATGATATTAGGATTTTAGCGGGTTTCCGCACCTTTTTCCAGCGGTGAGCCGTACGATATAATGAACGGGAACAAAGGTCGGCGGGAAAAGGGACGAAAGTCCCATCATTACATTCATGGACGAGCAGAAAGAAGGAAAGGTGGTCTGGGCGGGAAAGACATCCTGTGCGTGCGGTTCGGGCTGTCCGTGCGGGCACATGCATTGCGGGTGCGGCTGGCATCGGGGTCCGCACGTCATCGGCTGGATCATCGGCATCGTGCTCTTGTTCGTCGCGTTCTTCATGGGCGTTGCGATCGGGCATTTCAGCGACGGCCTGCATTCGATGTACGGCGATCGCTATTATCGCCCGTACCCCATGATGCAGGGCGGCTATTACTACGGAGGCGTTCCTGCGCAGGCATGGCCGAACGGGACCGGCACAAGTACGCCGGCGAACGGCCAGTAGAAACGCGCGCGGATGCGTGTTGGGCGGAGCTCCCTCTCCGGCGGGGGAGCTCCGCGCGGGCACTATGAAAAAGCGTGCATCTGGACAGTGGCGCTTTTTTTGTTTATTCTATATGAGGCGTACGGATATTTATTTTCAGGAGGGTCGCGTGAAAAAAACAGTGAGAGTTTTGTGTGCGTGCATTCCCATCGCGATCGTCGCGGTCGGCGTGATCGTGTTCGCGGCAGGGGCGGTGTTCCGGCTGATCGGCTTCACTCCGTGGCGCGGCGGGGGGATGTTTTCGATCGTCGCCTTCATGGCGGCTGGGGGCGCGTTCATCGCGTCGGGGATCATGCTTCATGATGCGCGATTGGCGCACGAAGAGCGCGTTGCAAAAGGAGAGAGCGATTCCTTGTACTGATCCATTTCAGAATGCCTTCCCGGCGCCTATGGCGTCGGGATTTCTCTCTGGTGCCGTTTTCCATTACGCTATATCCATCGTTTGCATACTATCAGCCGCCCCACCTTCCTCATGATCGATTTCAAGATACTGAAAAAATCCAAAAGATCGGCAGCCCGTCTGGGGGTTTTGTCGACTCCTCATGGCGAGGTGATGACCCCGGCGCTCGTCGGCGTCGCCACGCTCGCGACGATCAAGGCCCTTCGCTCCGACGAGGTGCTCGCGACCGGCACGCAGCTGCTCATCGCGAACACCTATCATCTGCACCTTCAACCGGGCGAGAAGGTGGTAAAGGCGGCGGGAGGCCTCAATACGTTCATGAACTGGCCGCGGCCGACGATGACCGACTCGGGCGGATTTCAGGTGTTCTCGCTCGGGTTCGGGCGGGACCTCGGCATCGGCAAGAACACCATCAAAGGATTCTCGGGAAAGCTCGAAAATGCTATCGAAAAGGGCCATCAGCCGAACCACGTGAAGCTCACGGAGGACGGCGTCGAGTTCCGTTCTCCGCTCACGGGGGACACGATGTTCCTCGGGCCGGAGGAGTCGATGGCGATCCAGGAAAAGCTCGGCGCGGACATCATGTTCGCGTTCGACGAGTGCCCGCCGCCGGGCATTACGCGCGAATACATGAAGCATTCGCTTGCGCGCACGAACCGCTGGGCGAAGCGCTCGCTCGCGGCGCACCGCACGGATCAGGCGCTCTACGGCATCGTGCAGGGCGCGGCGTTCGGGGAATTGCGCAAAGAGTCCGCGCGCCTGATCGCAAAAATGGATTTCCCCGGGTACGGCATCGGCGGCGATCTCGGCGAAGCGAAAGCGCTCACGGCGAAAATCTTGCAGTGGACGATCCCGTTGCTCGATCAGAAGAAGCCGCGGCACCTCCTCGGCATGGGGCACATCGAGGACATCGAGATCATCGTGAGGGGCGGCGTCGATACGTTCGACTGCACGGTGCCGACGCATTACGCGCGGCGGGGGATCGCGTTCGTGTCGAAGGCCGCCGGCGCGAACGCGCCGGGCGGCACGCATGACGGCCGCATCGATTTCACGAAAGCCTCACTGCTGAACGACAAGGGTCCGATAGATCCTTCGTGCGAATGCCTCGTCTGCAAGAATTACCGGCGCACCTATCTTGCGCATCTCGTACGGGCGAACGAGATCGCGGGTGGCGCGCTCCTCACGTTTCACAATCTTTTCTTCTTCAACGCGTACATTGACAGGATCCGCCAAAAGATTGCTCGTGGGGATTTGTAACTTTTTTTGCGAGTGCCTCGTAGTATAGGGTAGGTCGAGATGATGGAAAGGTCGCGAATCCATATAAACTCACTACTTTATCGTTCATGTTGATCAGGACCCGGAAGAACAAGCATCGTCAGAGCCAGAAAGGAACGTACACCCATCGCAATCTCTTGAAAGACCTGTCGGAAATAAAATCCGTGCTGGAGATCGAGACGAAGCTCAAAAAGGCGCTCATCAAGATGGCGGTCGCGCGCCAGGCAGTGGGACTGCAGCTCTCGTTCTGAGGAGATCGATCGGGATCGTTCATCCAATCGAAAAATAACACATGTCGTACGAATGAGGCCCGCCCTTCAGCGAGGAGAGCGGGCCTTTTGATTTATCAAAATGCCGGGAAGGAATATAATTGATGTATCGATCATTCCACCCGTCCATGTCCTCTTACTATAACCCCCAGCGTACGCGGAATATCTTCGATCCGGGATCGGCGCAGCCCTTTACGGTGAGCCGTAAGGGGATAGATGATTTCATCAAGTGTCAACGGTGCTTTTACATCGATAAGCGTCTTGGCACCGCTCAACCGCCGGGATTCCCGTTCTCGCTGAACAGCGCCGTCGATGCGTTGCTTAAAAAAGAATTCGACATCCATCGCGCTGCCGGCACGCCCCATCCGCTCATGAAGGAGTACGACATCGACGCAGTGCCGTACGCGCACAAGGAGCTCGATGCGTGGCGGGATTCTTTGCGGCGCGGCATCCAGTATCTTCACGAGCCGACGAATCTGCTGATCCGCGGCGGCGTGGACGACGTATGGGTGGCGCCGACAGGGGAACTGATCATCGTCGATTACAAAGCGACGGCGAAGGACGGCGAGGTGTCGCTCGATGCCGAGTGGCAGGACGGCTACAAACGGCAGATGGAAGTGTACCAGTGGCTGTTCCGCAAGAACGGATTTGCGGTTTCGCCGGTCGGCTATTTCGTCTACTGCAACGGCGATCTCGACGCGGAAGCGTTCGATGGCAGGCTTGAGTTCGACGTAAAGGTCATCCCGTATCGCGGCAATCCGGACTGGGTGGAGCCGACGATCGTGAATATGCATAAAGCGTTGATGAGCGATGTTTTGCCGGCTGCGGCGGATGACTGCGATTATTGCGCGTACTTCAACACGCGCCGCCGGCATGAGGAAGCGAAAAAGAATTGATCCAATGGCATCGAACATCGCCGAAGAAAAGGTCTTCACCATCGCGGAATATATAGAGATCCTCAATGCGTTCTTCAAAACGCAGGCGGCGCGCATCACGGGGGAGATCTCCGAGTGCAAGCGTGCGGCAAGCGGACACGTGTATTTCACGGTGAAGGACAAAGAGAGCGCCGCGGTGATCGACGCGATCATCTGGGCGCGCAACTATCAGCTCTGCGGCGTTACGCTCGAGGTCGGAATGGAGGTGATTCTCACCGGCCATCCGAATGTGTACGCGCCCTCCGGACGGCTGTCGTTCGTCGCGGACACGGTGGAGCTCGTGGGAGAAGGTGCGCTCAAGAAAGCGTACGACGAGCTGCGCCGCGCGCTGGAGGCGGAAGGATTGTTCGCGCCGGAGCGGAAGAGGGTCCTGCCGGATTACGTCCAGCGGATCGGCGTCATCACATCGCTCAAAGGGGCGGTCATCCACGATTTCATGAACAACCTTGGGCGGTTCGGGTTCGCGGTTGCCGCGATCGATTCGCGCGTGGAGGGAGCGCAGGCGGCGAAACCGCTCCTCGCGGCGATCCGGCAGATGCGGGGGCGTACCGCCGCAGGAGGGGCGCCGGCGGATGAGGCGATCGAGGCGCTTGTCGTGATCCGGGGCGGGGGGTCGCTCGAGTCGCTCCAGGCGTTCAATAACGAGATGCTCGTGCGCGCCGTCGTGGATTTTCCGGTGCCGGTGATCGCGGGCATCGGCCATGACCAGGATGTGCCGCTCATGGCGCTCGCGGCGGATTACATGGCCTCCACGCCGACAGCGACGGCGCATCTTCTCAGCCGGTCGTGGGTCGAGGCGCATGCAAAGGTCCGGGCGTTCGCGGGCCTGCTCAACCGGTTCCCGCTCGAGCTGCAGTCCGTGCGCAACGCCCTGGACAGCCGATGGAACATCCTGGTCACGCTCTTCGCGCGGTCGCTTGAGAGCGCAAAAGCGACGCTCGCGCTCGGCGCTCAGGCAGTGAAGCACAACGATCCGTCGCGCCAGCTCGCGCTCGGCTATTCCATCGCGCGGAGAAATGGTAGAGTAGTACGGAGCACGGCGGGACTATCGCCGGGCGATGCGCTCGAGCTCACGATGAGCGACGGCGCGGTCGGATCGGTAATAAAAGAAATCCATCATCATGGCAAAGGAGGCGAAAACGCAAAAGCACGACCTCAAAAAATATCTCGAGGATATCAAAGCGATCTCGGATTGGTTTGAGGAGCGGGACGAGATCGATCTCGAAGAGGCGCTCGTGAAGATCCGCGCGGCAGGGGAGCTCATCAAAAAGAGCAAGGAGCGGCTCGCGGAGGTGGAGAACGAGTTCACGGAGATCAAGGCGGATATCGCAGAGGAATAAAAAAAAGCCCCGTATGGGGCTTTTTTTTATTTACTTCGTCCGCGCCGCTTTCAACGCTTCGCCGATCCATACGAGCTGGTCGAGCATCG
>JAKAGE010000066.1 GCA_021817655.1 bacterium | reverse complement strand
AAATAGCGCCGATCCGGGGCTGTGGATAGCTCCTAGCAGCTCGTCACCCCGCCCGCCGTGACGCAGTCGATCTGGCGGGAGCTCACGGTTGTCTCCAGATTGAAGACGTCGCCCGCAACGCCGGGATCCGTGGAAGAAGGGGCGATCCCCATCGTGATCGTCACCCGGGGCGGCCAATGGTCTCCTTCGAATTGCCCGAAAAGCCGGAATTGGAGATACTGCACCGCCACGGTATTGCTCGTGAGCGGCTGCCAGGTGGTTCCCCCGTCCGTGCTTTCCGCGATCGTTCCGGCATACGGCCCGGCGGAAGGCAGCGCGTACTCGACGTGCCCGTCGGAGCCGTAGAAATCGAGCTCCGAACAATCGTAGACGTTCAGGGCGGCCTGGACGGGATCAGGGTCGAGATGGCATCCGCACGACGGCAGCATCGTCGAAACGCCCGAGTCGTGGCAGAACAGATATCCCGTGCGGATCTGGCGGGCCATCTGTTCGATGGCGAGGCTCACGTTGCTCTGCGCCGAGATGAACGACGATACCTGGCGCTGGGTGCGGAGGGCGTTCGTGAACGCGCCCACCGCGATCGCGATGATGATCATGAAGAGGCCGACGGTGACGATGAGCTCGACGAGCGTGAACCCGCCGCGGCGTGCGGCTTCGGCGCGGGCGCTGCGGGGATTACGGATGCCAGTCATAGAATTGGTCTTCCAGCGTGACGGAGTTCGACGTCACTCCGTTGTTCCATGTCACCGTGGATTGCACGTCGAGCAGGGGGATGCCGGGCGAGCCGGGAATATTTTTCCGTTCGACATAGATGCTGCGGGTAAAATCGGTGCTCACGTCCCCGGGGACGTTGGTAAGCCCGAAGAGATGCGTCGCCGGATCGAAATAGAGCGGGGAATTCGGCGGATTGTTGACGTTGGGAGAATAGAATGCGCCGGCCGTGCTTACGGTCTCATAATCGAGGAGATAATACCCCGACCGCGGGAACGAGTTGCCCCAGTTCGTGGTGCCGTCTCCCCCGCTCGCGATCCCCGAATACACGTCGTAGTCGATGATGTTCTTGGCCACCTCGATGCCTTCGGCGGCAAGATAGGTCGCCTGCGTCTCGTCCGCGGCAAGCCGGTTGAGCTGGAACGACTTCGCAAGGAGCGTCGTGATGCCGACGAACCCCGTCATGAGGATGGTGAGCGCGACGAGGGCTTCGACGAGCGTCTGCCCCCGGCGTCCGGCGCGGTCTCTGGCGTTCGGGACGATGGTCATAGGTTCACTTGGCCGGCAAAGCTCACATTGATGGCGCGCGAGGCGCTTCCGTCGACCGTCGCAAGATAGATGTTCCCGCCGGCCGTGTCCGGCGCCATGGTGGCATTGTATGAATCATAGAGCGTCTGGCCGTCAAAGCTGATAAGCGTAAAGGGGTCGGGCGGATAGAAAACGACGTCCCTCACGGTCCCGCTCGCCGCGCCGCCGTCGACGAGCGTAACGCCCTGGGCCGGCGCGATATTCCAGCTGCCGGCGGCATACTCGTCCTCAAGGAGCGCGCCCGAACTCTGCATATACCCCGGCGCGGTCAGGGCGCTGAGCGACGGACAAAAGGCCTGTCCGCTCGGAAGGTCGTATTCAAAGAGCGAATAGCGCTCCGTTGCATAGTCGATGTGGAGACCGTAGCCGCACGTGGTGTGCTTGTCGCTGTACGTCGCGATGGAGAGGTCCTTTGCCTGAAGAATAAGCTGCGCCACCTTCGACGACTCGACGGAAAGGGATACCTGGTTCTGCCCGACATGCGTATACACGATCGCAAGCCCGGAAAGCAATGCGGTGATGGCGATGACGACGAGCATCTCGACGAGCGTGAATCCGTTCCTCTTCATGGATAGTTACATTCTATCATTCTTTCGCGGAAGCCGGCCGGATGCCGCCGCGGCCGTCATTTGATGAGCGAGAAATACCATGCGAAGATCGCAGGACCCCAGAAGAACATGACGGCCGCGCCGATCGCAAGGAACGGTCCGAAGGGCAGAGAGCCCTTCATGGTCTTCGCCCCGCGCACGACCGAGAAAAGGCCCGCGGCCGCGCCGATCACGAATGAGAAGATGATGACGGCGCCGACATCCGGCCAGCCGAACACGATCCCGAGCGGGATCGCAAGCTTGAGATCCCCCATACCCATCCCCCTGCCGCGCGTCGCCGCAATGAGAACGCCGAAGAATGCCCCGGCAGCCGCGGCGGCGATCGCACGGTTCCAAAGGATGTCGCCCTGCGCCCCGAAGATCGCGGCGTACGGCCCGAGGAACGACTGGTTCAGCGACGTGCCCATGTACCCGGCGACCGCGATCATGAGCGCGATGCCGACCACGCCGAGGATGACGTTGATCTCGTCCGGAATGATGCCCATCCGGATGTCGATCGCGGCCATGACGAGCAGCAGCTCGAACACGGCGATCCAAAGCCCGGCGATGACGATGAGCGCGGGGTTCACCGCCCCGATCGGCGCGGCGCCGGCGACGGCGCCGAACAGCGCGTACGGCACGAACGTGAAGACCAGCGCGGAAAGCAGCTCCACGGCTGGATACTGCGCGCTGAGCCGCGCCGCACAGTGCCGGCACCGGCCGCGCTGCGCGAGGAAGCTTGCGACCGGCACGAGCTCGAACCACCGGAGCGTCTTTCCGCAATGCATGCAATGCGAACGCCCGCCGAGCGCCTTCGCATCGAAAAGAAATTTCTCGCCGTCATAGCGCAGGATGACGACATTGAGAAAGCTCCCAATCGCGAGCCCGAAGAAAAAAAGGATCGCCCACAGCATAGGGATATTCTACCAGTTCGGCGCACAGGCAACAAAAGACCCGCCGGAGCGGGTCTTTTGCGCTTGCTGCATTCATCAACGCTTACAGCGTGATGCAGTAAGAATTATTCGTTTGCGCACACGACGGAGCAGCGGTCGATGTCCACGTCATGTTCGCTGGAATCGAAGGAGTGGTATACCCATTCCAAGAACCACCCGTACCGTTCTCGAGTGTCGCCTCAAGAATATACGTCGTGTTTTGGGGCGTCGCGCCGGAATTCACGCCATAGACATAACTTGCCGTACCGCCCGACGGATCGTTCGGAACGCTCGAAATACCCACCCCCGCGCCGGTGAGTGCCGTCGAAAGAGCGGCCCAGCTGGCTACCGCACCCGCAGTGCCGCACGCTCCACCGCTTGCAGAGCCCGGATAGAATCCGCAACGATTGTAGTAGAGCTCAAGGCCGTTCTGCACCTCATGAAGGTCCGAAACGCGCCGCGCATCGCGTCCGAGCGACTGCGTGGGACCGAGACCGACGAGCACGACCGACGCCAAGATGGCGATGATCGCGACCACGATGAGGATTTCAATAAGGGTGAAGCCCGCTTTTGAATTTTTGCTCATGATTGTTATTAAAGATCATGCTCGACCTTTCGGTTTTGATACCTTTTCATTATAGCAATCCCGCCGTTCCCCCGCCCAAAGCCGCT
>JAKAGE010000065.1 GCA_021817655.1 bacterium | reverse complement strand
AAGATCGCCCTCCAAAAGTTCCAGGCCTCCCATGGCATCCCTGCGACCGGGTTCTTCGGCCCCATCACGAGGGCATATATGGAGCGGGGGTAGGGGGGGAGAGTTGTAGGTTCATTCTGCCCCGTTTATCGAAATTACCCCTGATGCCTGTGGTATACTATCCCTATGAAACAAAAATACGATCTGGTGTGCATTGGGGATGTGGTGATGGACGCGTTCATCACGCTCAAGGAAGCGAAGGTGGAGTGGGACAAGAAGCACGAGCATCCCGAGCTCGAGATGGAGTTCGCGACGAAGATCCCGTACGAGTCGCTCACGGTCGCGACCGCGGTGGGGAATGCGTCGAATGTGGCGGTGGGCGCATCGCGCCTGGGGCTCAATACGGCGATTATCACGGCGATCGGCAATGATCATTACGGCACGGAGGTCACCGACTGGTACCACAAAGAAGGCGTGAGCACGGAATACGTGAAGGTCAACCGCGGCCTGCCGACGAACTACCACTTCGTGCTGACGTACCAGGCGGAGCGCACGATCCTCATCAAGCATCAGAAGTACGCGTACGTGGAGCCGCGCCTGCTCGACGGGAAGACCGACTGGATCTATTTCTCATCGATCGCGGAGCACACCCTGCCGTTCCATAAGAAGGTTGCGGAATATCTGCGCAAGCACCCGAACGTTAAGATGGGGTTCAACCCGGGGACGTTCCAGCTCCGCTTCGGCGCGAAGGCGCTCGCGGGGATCTACAGGCACACCTACGTGCTGTTCGTGAACCGCGAGGAGGCGGCGTTCATCCTCGGCACCAAGAACGAAGACATCGATTATCTTTTCAAGGGCCTGCACAAGCTGGGGCCGAAGATCATCGTCATCACGGACGGCTCAAAGGGAGCGTATGTTTCGGACGGCGTGAGCCGCTGGTTCATGCGGCCGTATCCCGACCCGAAGCCGCCGATCTCGCGCACCGGCGCGGGCGATGCGTTCTCGTGCGGATTCTTCTGCGGGCTCATCTACGGCCTTCCGGTGCACGAGGCCATCCGCTGGGCGCCGATCGAATCGATGAACGTCGTTCAGCACTTCGGTGCGCAGACGGGCCTGCTCAAGAAGTCGGCGCTCACCGCGCTCCTCAAGAAAGCGCCTAAAAATTATCAGCCGAAGGCGATTTAGAGTTTTCCACAGTGTGATGTTTTGCCCTGTTATACTGAAGTCAACCATACTCGAATCTCGGTAAAACACCCTCTAAAAAATATGAAAACCCTCCGAGAAATCCTCACTGATGCGAACGAGCGGCACGTGGCCGTGGGCCACTTCAACATCAGCGACCTTGGCGCGCTGAAGGCGATCGTCGCCGCAGGGCGCGGGATGAACCTGCCGATCCTGATCGGCGTATCGGAAGGCGAGCGCGAGTTCGTGGGCGTCAAGCAGGCCGCGGCGCTTATAAAAAGCATCCGCGCCGAGTACGATTACCCGATCTTCCTCAACGCCGACCACACGCACTCGCTTGATAAAGTGAAAGAGGCGGCTGAGGCGGGCTTTGACGAGATCATCTTCGACAACTCGTCGCTCCCAATGGACGAGAACATCGCGAATACAAAGGCGGCGGTCGCCGCGATCCGCGCGATAAACCCGAATATTATAATAGAAGGCGAGATCGGCTACATCGGCTCGAACTCGGAGGTGATCGACAAGGCGCCGGAGGGCATCGCGCTCTCGACGCCGGAGGAGGCGGTGCGGTTCGTTACGGAGACGGGCATCGATGTGTTGGCGCCCGCGGTGGGGAACATGCACGGTCTGCTCAAAGCAATGGCGGCCGGCACGGAACATAAGCATCTCGATATCGGCCGGATCGCGGCGATCAAGGCGGCGATCGATGCGGCAGTGATGGGCGGCCCCGCGCACGGACCGATGTTCATGACGCTCCACGGCGGTTCGGGCACGGAGGATGCGGACTTCACTGCCGCCGCAAAGGCGGGCATGACAATCATCCATGTTTCGAGCGAGCTGCGTCTCGCGTGGCGGCGGGGCGTGGAAGAGGGGCTGAAGGACCCGAATGAGATCGCGCCGTACAAGCTGGTGGCGCCTGCGGTGTCCGCGATCCAGAAGATCGTGGAGAACCGGCTGAAGCTGTTCAACGGGATCGCCTGATGGTATCCTAAAGAGAGCAGGAGACGGTCCTGGAAGGAGGGCATATGGAAGGAGAAAAACTTCTCGGAGCGGGAACGCGGTGGTGGATCACCGTGGTCCTAGGATTCACAAAATATGCCGAAGATCAGGGATTGGCGGTTCCCCACTTTTTGGATCCGTCATGGCAGGATCTCCTGATGCGGGCAACCGAAGACCTCAAGAAATATTTTCCCGGAGATGTCCGTGTTTCGTTCCATCGGATCTTCGACGAGGAGCGAGACAGATCGTTCATCGTGGTCGATGACTTCGATGCCATCCTTACAGGAGTCCTCCGAAGGACCAAAATAACGATGACCTGGCGGATGGTGATCGACCCGGTCGAGGATCCCCGTTATTTCTATCTTGCCACAAGCTCTCCGGGGTTGATGATGGATCTGTTCGCGATCGCGTCGCGGATGGAGCATTTTTTCGAACCCACGTTCGTAAGCGCAGCATAAGCAGCGGGCCGCCCAGCTCTCACGGGCGGCCTTTCCTTGTTCAGAGGCCGCGTCTTGCCCTTTTCCCGTAATTTGATATACTCTCCTTCATGGATCTTTCAGTGCAAAAGCGCGATATCGTGGGCAAAAAAGTACGGGCACTCCGAAAGGAGGGTCTTATTCCGGCCGAGCTGTACGGTCACGGGCTTGAGAACGTCCACCTTTCCCTCCCGGGGAAGGAGTTCCATAAGGTGCTCAAGGATGCCGGTTCTACGACGGTCGTGAACCTTCTCATAGGCAAAGAAAAGAAGCTGGCGATGATCCACGACGTGGTTCGGGATGCGGTGAGCGGGAGCATCATCCACGTCGACCTGCATCAGGTGCGCATGGACGAGCTGGTAAAAGCGCATGTGCCGATCGAGTTCACGGGCGATGCGCCGGCGGTGAAGGCCCATGGAGCCGTCATTAACAAATCGCTGACAGAGATCGAGGTGGAAGCGTTTCCCCAGGACATGCCGCATCGCATCACCGTTGATCTTGCGCCGCTCGACGAGATCGATAAGACGATCTATGTGAAGGACATCGTCTCTCCGAAAGGAGTGAAATTCCTTGCGGACGACGAGATGCCGGTCGCGACGGCAACGCCGCCTGCGGCGGAGGAGCCGGTTGCCCCTGCGGCCGAGGCGGACGTTTCCGCGATCAAGACGGAAGGCGAAGAGAAGAAGGCCGAGCGGGATGCCGAGAAGGCCGCAAAAGAAGAATAGGCGGCGGAGCGCACCGTATCCGGTAACCGCATCTGAGGATTTTGCGTTATAATAGAAGAGTAATGAAACGGCCTTTAAAACCGCAGGTTTTGGGCGATATTTCCTTTGAACGGGAAGGAGGGCGCGCATGGAGCGCCTTCGGTCCGCTTGATGCGCGCGTGAATCTCGTGGAGGAACGCATCGTCCGGATCCCGCTCACGAAAGCCGCGCGCGCGGCCATCATCGCCGTTGCC
>JAKAGE010000013.1 GCA_021817655.1 bacterium | reverse complement strand
TGTTCGACTTAGCGAGGACGATACGATTCCCCATCACTTCCGCCATTCCGATCTCGTACCCGCCGTTCCTCTGGAGCGACGCCCGATCGATGGAGGCGAACAACACGTCCGCGTTCAACTTCCGTTTCATCCAGGGGACGACGCGGCTTTCGTGGCACGCGTTCGGGCGTGCGATCGATATCAATCCGGTCCTTAACCCGTGCGTGACGGATGGCATCGCGGATCCCGCCGGCGCCGTGTACGATCCGGAACGATGGGGGACGCTCTTTGCGGACTCTCCTCTCGTGAAGCTGCTGAAGGACCGCGGATGGCGCTGGGGCGGCGATTGGACGTCACTGAAGGATTGGCAGCATCTCGATAAGCCGTTTCCCGGCATTGAAGGGAATGACTTGGCCCGGTTGGCGTTCGCCCCGGGCCGTTTTTATTGAAAATCGGCGCCGTCTCGCGTATAGTGTTCTGTGTCGGGCCGACGTAGCTCAGCGGTTAGAGCAGGGCTTTCATAAGGCCAAGGTCGGAGGTTCGATTCCTCCCGTCGGCACACGCAAATGTAACGTTGTGCACCTTCGGTTGTTTTTGCGGGTTATTTCAGCTTTCTGAAATCACGGATTGTGATTTCAAAATATGGTGATTTTCGCATTAATTCAGAAATTGGAGTGACTGCCACGAAGGATATGTGTCCTCTTCCTCATTTCGCTGCGATTGCCGCCCCCGGGGTTTAGTATTACAATTTCCCGTATGGAATATCGGATCCCCCTCGATGAGCAGAGCCGGATATTGGCGGAGGTCGATCATCGTACCGACGCCGAGGCGGCGCGCATAAAGCGGTATCTTGCGATGCCGGATCTTTCCCGCACGCCGGGCAGCCCGCTCTATGAAATAGTGGAGAAGGCGATGAGCGCTCCGTCGCTCCAGGGGTTCGACAATATCGTGATCCCGGAGATCGTGCCGGCGGCCATCAACTTCGACCTGTTCGATTTTCCCGCCGACCATCCCGCCCGCTCAAAATCGGACACGTATTATGCCGACGATAAGAACATCCTCCGCACGCACGACACCGTGATGTGGTATTACTACACGGCCCTGCCGGAGGTAAAAGCACGCATTGCGCGGCGGGAGAAGCTGGGCGTCGTCTGTTACGGGAAAGTGTACCGCAAGGACGAGATCGATCGGAAGCATCTGAACGTCTTCCATCAGTTCGGGGGCTGGTATCTGACGCCGGCCGATGCCAATCCGCTCGCGATCGATGACCTGCGCGCCGCCCTTGCCGAGATCGTGCGGGCGGTGTTCGGCGCGGACACGCATTTCCGTTTCCTCGATGATACCTTTCCGTACACTGATCCGTCTCTCCAGGTGGAGGTATGGATCGGTCCGGGGGCGCCGACCACCGAATCGTCCGACGAGCCGGGTCCGGACGGCGGCCGGTGGATGGAGATCCTGGGCGGCGGCATGACGAAGCAAAGCGTGTTCAAAAAATTCGGCGTGGAGGGCTATAACGCGTGGGCGTTCGGCTTCGGCCTCGAGCGGCTCGCGATCATCAGCATGGCACTGCCGGATATCCGCCTCCTCTGGTCCGATGATCCGCGCGTAAAAGCGCAGCTGCACATGGGGCACAAATTCACGGAGGTGAGCAAATATCCGCCCGCCATCCGCGATATCTCGTTCATCGTACCGAAAACGTTCGCCCCGAACGACTACTTCGATCTCGTGCGCGATATCGCGGGCGACCTTGTAGAGCAGGTGGCGCTCATCGACGAATACGAGAACGCCGAGAAGTTCGGCGCGGGAAAGAAAAGCTATGCGTACCGGATCACGTACCGCTCGCGGGAACGCACGCTCACGAACGAAGAGGTGGACGGGCTGCATAAAAAGATAGAGGAGGCGACGGCAAAGGAATTCGGCGCGGTGGTGCGGTAGCTTGCATAATGTAAAAAAGAACCCTTCGTACGCTATGTACAAAGGGTTCGCCCGATAAGAGGATGTGCTCCTCTAATGGATTTTTATCTTATACGAGGCCCTGGATTCAAAATCCTGGTCCACGGGAGAGTAGTTCGCCAATATGTCAGCGAGTGATTCAAGCTTGTTCCGGAGGTCGACGTCCGACCCTTTAAGAATTTGCTGAACGAGGCGGAAGCAGATGTTGGACAGGGATTGTTTTCCTTCGAAGGAAAGTTCGTCGATGTGCCGGCGAAGGTCATCGATAAAATTGGCGATATCGCCCTTAAGATCTTGGCTTTTAGGAAATTCATCTTCGAATTCCGAAACGACATGACGAAGCGCTTGCCAAGGATCTGTTTGTGAAGAAGGTTTTGTTTCCGCGATGGCCGTGCCCATAAATACCTCCAAGGAGCTGAAATGGAATGCTCCTTATCCTAGGCGCATTGTTGCCCTGAAGTCAATTTTCCGTATTTACCCGAATCGCATACAATGAAGTCAATGAATGTTCCCGATGAGGTCATTGCGGTCTCCAAAGCCCTCGCCGAGGCGGGGTTTGAGGCGTACCTCGTAGGCGGCTGCGTGCGCGATATCCTGCTCGACCGCGAGCCGAAGGACTGGGACGTTGCAACGGATGCGCGGCCGGAGGAGATCCAAAAGATCTTTCCGGACACCGTCTACGAGAATGCATTCGGCACGGTCGGCATAAAGACCGCGTCGGAGGACTCCCGCTGCAAAGTGATCGAGGTTACGACCTATCGCATCGAAGGAAAATATACCGACAAGCGCCATCCGGACGAGGTAAAGTTCGCCTCTAATATAGAGGACGACCTTTCCCGCCGCGATTTTACCGTGAACGCAATGGCGATGGACATGAAGGGAGATGTGCTGGACCCGTTCGGCGGGCGGCGCGATCTCGATGCGCGTGTGGTGCGCACGGTCGGCGCGCCGGAGGAGCGGTTCAGCGAGGATGCCTTGCGGCTGATGCGCGCGGTGCGTTTTGCGGTGGAGCTCGATTTTGAGATCGAACTAAACACGCGCCGCGCGATCGAAAAGCTCGCGGGCGGATTGGAGGCGATCGCGAAGGAGCGCGTGCGCGATGAGCTGTCAAAGATCTTGATGACGCGTGATGCCGCGAAGGGGATCATTCTCCTTGAAGAGCTCGATCTTCTTCGTTATGTCCTGCCGGAGCTGCGCGAGGGGATCGGCGTCGGGCAGAATAAGCATCACATCTATACTGTTTTCGAGCATAACGTACGCGCGCTCGATTACACCGCGCGCGAAAATTATTCGCTTGAAGTGCGCATGGCGTCGCTCCTGCACGACGTGGGCAAGCCGAAGTCCAAGCGCGGCGAAGGGCCGGACTCGACGTTCTATCAGCATGAGTACATCGGCGCAAAGATGGCGGTGCGTATGCTTGACCGACTGCGGTATCCGCGCGACTTCGTGGAGCGGGTCGCGCATCTTGTGCGCATGCATATGTTCTATTACGACACGGGCGTGATCTCACCCGCCGGCGTGCGTCGGTTCGTGGCGCGCGTAGGGCCGGAGAACATCGACGATCTTTTGAAGGTCCGCGAGGCGGACCGCATCGGGAGCGGCGTCAAAAAAGCGATGCCGTACCGCTTGCGCCATCTGCTCTTCATGATCGAGAAGGTCAAGCGCGATCCGCTTTCGCCGAAGATGCTCGCATTGCGGGGCGATGACCTCATGCCGCTGCTCGGGATTCCGCAGTCGCCGCGGGTCGGGTGGATCCTGAACGCGCTCCTCGAAGAGGTGCTCGACGATCCGGCGCGGAATGAAAAGGATTATCTTGCAACGCGGGCGAAGGAATTGAATGCATTGAGCGATGATGGGCTGAAGGAGCTTTTTGCGCATGCGCAGGAGAAAAAGCGCGAGGCGGAAGAAGAGGCCGAAGGGGAGATCAAGAAGAGGCATCGGGTAGCGTAACTTCCGAATTTCAAGGCCGGTTCCCCGGTTGAGTTTTTTTTGAAAGTGCGGTTAAATACTTCAGTTGTCGTCCAGAGAGATTTCGGGCCGTGGCCTCAGAAGGCCGCGTCCCTCGTTTCGTGGAGAATATGCAAACTTCGTTTGTATATTCTCTCCTCAACTTCGGGCCGTAGTATACCGGTAGTACGTGCGCTTCGGGTGCGTAAAGACCGGGTTCGATTCCCGGCGGCCCGACAACAAAATACGCCGTCCTTTGAAAGGATCGGCGTATGTGAACCCGGATTGGTCAGACGGCGTCGTTCGGAAATTTCTTCTTTCCTTCCGAACGGCAGCAGATGGCAGCGATAACCGCTATCGCCAACGCCGCCGTGATTGCTCCTGCAGTGACCCAGGAAGCTACGTCGCTCATGGTCTTACCCTCCTTTTTGATTATATACCCTGAGGCGGCAACAAGGAATTATCCCGCTATTGACATTGCTTTTGAGGCGAGTATACTTATCCCGTAAGATACGTGATGCTTAAGACATTAAATTTTTCCCAACACTCCGGCTGAGCCGCATCTTTGATGCAGCCCAACGGCCGCAGTGTGCGGCTGATTTTTTTCTTGGCGAGCGCATCTTATGGCGCCCACAAGGCGCTGATGCACTATTAAAATGATCCGCGGGTTTTGCGGAACTCCGAATTGTAGAGTCGGGGGAATAATATGGAGACCCTGTGCCACTATTAGGTGCGTCGTAAGGAACGGCGTGCCCGCGTGGAGCATCCATGCGCAATTTCTCGTGGCGGACAGGGTCACAACATCGGTGGTGGATTTATTTTCGCCACTGGTGTGCGAGTGTTGTGCTGGAATATATTTTGGACCGCCGTTCCTCGGCGCCGTGTCAAAAATATATTCCAGCACAACACGAGCAAGTCAGCATTGGGATGGTTGGCAAATAAGGGCGAACGGTGGATGCCTAGACGAAAAAAGGCGATGAAGGACGCGGCGTAGCAGCGATATGCCTCGGGGAGGTGCGTAGCAACCTATGATCCGGGGATCTCCGAATGGGGAAACCTAGTTGAGTAAACCTCAATTGTTCCGCGCAAGCGGTTCGCGTACCCGGTGAAGTAAAACATTTCAGTAACCGGAGGAAAGAAGAACAAATCAGTTTATTCCCTTAGTATCGGCGAGAGAACAGGGAAGAGCCCAAACTAAGGTTGTGATTCTCACAATTTTAGGGTTATAAGGAAAAGACGCTCTTTCAGCAAGTAGCGTAGCGCACAATTCGTTGTACGCTTCGTTACTCGCTGCGAGGTGGAGGAGTAAAAAAATCATTTGTTAGCCAAAGCCGTCTGGAAAGCGGCGCCAGAGCGGGTGATAGCCCCCTAGGCGAAAACGAATGGTCTCCTTAGTTTTTTAACTTGAGTACTTCGAGGTAAAACAGTCTCGAAGGAAGTCGCCTGTACTATCAGGCAAGGCTAAATACTTTTTTCGATCGATAGTGAACAAGTACCGTGAGGGAAAGGTGAAAAGCAGGCCGGTGAGGCCGTTGAAATAGAACCTGAAACCGTTTGTCTACAAGGAATTGAACCACGAGCGGTTTCCCGCAAGGGAATCCGAGTGGAACAATGTGCCTATTGAAGAATGATCCAACGACTTATTTTGTGTTGCAGTCTAAGCGCGCAAGCGTGCAGGCACAGCGAAAGCGAGTCATAACATGGCGGCATATATGCAGCACAAGATAGACCCGAAGCGTGATGAGCTTGCCTTGGCCAGGGTGAACTCCCGAGAAATCGGGAGGGAGGCCCGAACCGGTTGATTGTTCAAAATCTTCGGATGAGCTGAGGTAAGGAGTGAAAAGCTAATCGAATTACGTAATAGCTGGTTCTCTCCGAAACAGTTTTAGGACTGGCGGCAAGAGTTCCTCTTGGGGGTAGAGCACTGGATGGTCAGTACAGGGAGAAATCCCGGCCGACCAATCAAACTCCGAATACCGAGAGTCAAGATCTTGCTAGTTAGACTGTGGGGGCTAAGCTCCATGGTCGCGAGGGGAAGAGCCCAGATCGTCATCTAAGGTCCCTAAATCCATGCTAAGTGTAAAAGGCAGTCATGACCCATAGACAGATAGGAGGTTGGCTTAGAGGTAGCCATCCTTTAAAGAGTGTGTAACAACTCACTATTCGACGGGTCGTGGCGCCGAAAATGTACCGGGGCTAAGCATGGTACCGAAGATACGGATTTATACTTCCTTCGGGAAGTGTAAGTGGTAGGAGAGCATTTCGGCCTGCAGTGAAGAATGACCCGCGAGGGCGTTTGGAGCGGCCGGAAGAGAAAATGTTGGAATGAGTAACCACAATCCCAATGAGAAATTGGAACCCCGAAAATCCAAGGTTTCCGTGGCACTGGCAATCAACCACGGGTCAGGCGGTCCTAAGGCGATCCCGAAAGGGGCAACCGATGGGAAGCTGGTCAACATTCCAGCCCGACCGTACGATCATAACCGGAGGACGAAGGATATAAGCAGCCGTGTCTTATTGGTTTGGCATTGTTTGTGCGAAGTTCAAGCGCGCACCGACAGAAGGTCAGGAATTTACCTGGCTAACGGCAGTGAAGAGCCTTCCGAGAAAAATCCGGCCAAATCGAGCGTGCGGTCTCCGTACCGTAAACCGACACTGGTGGATAGGGCGAGTAGCCCAAGGGGAACGAGTGATTCATCGTTAAGGAACTAGGCAAAATAGCGGCCGTAAGTTAGCGATAAGGCCTGCCCTTTCGATAGCAATATCGGCGGGGCCGCAGCGAAAGAACCTCTGGCGACTGTTTACCAAAAACACAGCTCCCTGCTAACTGGCAACAGGATGTATAGGGGGTGACACCTGACCGATGCGAGAAGGTCAAGATTGGGGGTGGCGCAGCAATGCGCTTGCTCACTGATTCAAGCCCTCGTCAATGTCAGCGATAACTATAATCGTTCTAAGGTAGCGCAACTCCTTTTCGGGTAAGTTCCGAAGCGCACGAAAGGTGTAACGACCGGAGGACTGTCTCAACGATGAGCTCGGTGAAAATGCGATTCCCGTGAAGACGCGGGATACCTGCAGCGGGACGAAAAGACCCCGGAAGCTTTACTGCAGCTTGGTATTGATTGCAGAGTCTTGTTACGTAGCGTAGTGGTGAGAGGTTGAAGCCGCGCTTTCGGGTGCGGTGGACTCGTCAATGAAACAGCCATTTTCAAGATTTTGCCGTCTAACCGGCACGGAACACTTCGGTGAAACCGTGCTGAGACAGTGCTTGGTAGGCAGTTTAAATGGGGCGTTTTCCTCCAAAAGAGTAACGGAGGAGTTTATTAAGGTCGGCTTAGCCCGGATGGAAATCGGGCAGGACGTGCAAACGCAAAAGCCGGCTTGACTGCGAGTCATACAAGACGAGCAGGTGCGAAAGCAGAAGTTAGTGACCCGACGATCCTTTATAGAAAGATCGGAGATACCGGATAAAAGCTACTCCGGGGATAACAGGCTAGTATTGTCCGAGCGTCCCTAGCGACGACAATGCTCGGCACCTCGATGTCGGCTCGCCACAGCGCGGGGGTGGAGAAGCTCCCAAGCGTTTGGCTGTTCGCCAATTAAAGTGGCACGTGAGCTGGGTTCAGACCGTCGTGAGACAGGTCGGTCTCTATCTGCTGCAGGCGTTACATACTTGAGGGGAGTTGGCCTTAGTACGAGAGGACTGGGCTGAACATACCTCTGGTCTACCGGCTTTGCTACCAAGTGAACTGCCGGGTAGCTATGTATGGAAGGGATAAGCGCTGAAAGCATCTAAGCGCGAAGCCCACCCCAAGATTAGGTATGCGTGGTTTCGTCATAGACTATGACGTTGATAGGCGTTCGGTGTAATGTCCGCAAGGACTTTAGCCAAGACGTACTAATAACCCCGCCAACCATCCCAATGCTGACTTGCAACAAACATTCTGCATCTGTTTTTTGAGGGTACGCGTCCGCGCGTGCTCGCGCGGCGCTCCATCTCGGCGACCTTCGTCGCCTCCGATAGCCCCTCAAAAGACAGATGCAGAATGTTCTCTACTAAAATAACCGGAGTGAGCAAATATGATGCATTTGTGACCGTCGTTTCTGAACGCTAGGTCACAAATGCATCATATTTGCGAACGACGTTTTGATGTCGGTGCTTCATTTGGGCGTGTCCCACCTCTTCCCATTCCGAACAGAGAAGTGAAAGCGCCCCGATCCCATGATACTCATCGTCAGATGGGGAAAGTAGGATGTGCCGACATCAAAGCGCCGTTTTTATTTTTGTCAAAATGGTACATCGTCTATAATGGACCTATGGACACCCGAACGGCGAAACAGCTCATTTACGGAGTTTTCTATCTTTTGGCGCTCGGAATCGTCTGCGCGGGAATCTATTTCGCGCTCATCCGCCCCTTCATGCGCGCGCCGGTGGCGGCATGCACTCCGGCAACGTGCGCGCCGACGAGCACCGCGCCGCTTGCCGCAACGGTCGCCGCAACCTTCGTGACAAGCCCGGGGCATGATACGTTCCTCGTCGAGGTGGCGAATGGAAGCGTAAATTTCGGCGCTCCGGCATATGATTATGAATTGGATCTTGATAATGCGTCGGGGGTCGTTCAGGCGTTCATTCCGGGGCAGTCGTTCATCTACGCGAATCAGAACAAGTATCTTCTTATCCCCAATGTGGCGGTTTCCGGACCGTTCGATCATGCCGTACTGAACATCACGGGAGCGGAATGGGAGGCGAGCTCCACGATGGGTCCGGGCGCCGGGATCGCCCCGGGGCAATTCGCGGTTCAGAACGTCGCGGCGAACGCGTCCGGTCCTACAGTGTCCGTGGGCGGCCAGCTTGCGAACACGGGTATCGCATCCTACGTGCGGGTGGTCATTATGGTGCTTTTCAAGGACGTGAACGGGGGAATTATTGGCGCGTCGCAGACCGAACTCGGGAACGTGGGTGCGGGGACGACGACGAATTTCTCGGTGATCTATCCGAACGAATCCGGCATCGACCCCGCGCTGAATCAGGTCATAGTGTACGCACTCCATTAGACGGATCCGGCTGGCGGAGCGGGGCGATTTCCATTATCCTTAGTGCGATGTTGGCATTATTCATTCCGGCAGGGATCCTGGCGGCGGTGAGCCTGCTCGTCCTTTCCGCGGTCTCGTTCCATTTTTTCATCCTTCAGGCCGTCTGGATCGGGCTCGGCATCGGCGTGATCATTGCGTCGTTCTTTATCGATGCGCGGAGCATTTTCAACGCGCGGTGGATCATCTGGGCGATCTACGGGTTCGCCCTGGCGCTCATGGCGGCGGCGCTCGTCATCGGGCCCCGCATCAGGAACACTCACAGCTGGCTCGTGCTTGGGCCGCTCAGCCTCCAGCCGGTGGAGTTCATGAAGGTCGCGCTCATCCTCCTTTTTGCGAACTATTTCAGCCGGCGGCATATCGCGATCGCGCGATGGAAGACCATCCTCACCTCATTCCTGTTCTTCCTCTTTCCGGCGCTCATCGCCGTGAAGCTGCCGGACCTCGGCTCGGCGCTCATTTTCTTCGGGATCTGGTTCGGATTTCTCCTGTTCCTCGGGCTGCCGTGGCGGCGGACGCTTGCGGCGCTTCTTGTGATCGCGCTTGCCGGCGGTTTCATCTGGGCCTACGTGCTCAAGCCGTATCACCGTGCGCGCATCATCGGCTTCCTCTATCCGAGCGAGAACACGCTGGGGATCAACTACAGCGTGACGCAGTCGAAGATCGCGATCGGCTCCGGAGGGCTCTGGGGGGCGGGATATGGGCAGGGGACGCAGGCGCAGCTCGGGTTTCTTTCCGAGCCGGCAGCGGATTTCGTGTTTGCTTCGGCCGTCGAGGAATGGGGGGTCGTGGGGGGAGCCGTCATTCTCGCGGCGTTCTTCCTGCTCATTCTGCAGATCCTGCGCATCGGCATGCGGGCGGATGAGAACTTCGAGAAATTCGTCTGTCTCGGGGCGGCGATCGCGCTCGGCGTGCAGTTCCTGCTGAATACCGGCTCCACGACGGGGATCATGCCGGTCATCGGCGTGACGTTCCCGCTCGTGAGCTACGGCGGGTCGAGCATGCTCGCGAGCGCATTGATGCTTGCCGTGGTCAATTCCATCCGAAGAACTTCCGAACTGTCATGATGGTGCGGAGCATGAAAAGGGAATATCTCGGGGGCGCCGCCGCGATCGCGGTCGTTTTCATTGCCGGCGTCGGGCTGTTCCTTTCTGGCCTGCGGCCGGTGAGCGCCGCGGCCAACGCCCCCCGGGTCGTTTTCGAGGTGAGCAAAGGGGAGGGGTTCCGGACCGTTGCAGATGCCCTTGCCGGCGCGGGGCTTATCCGGTCCTCCCTTGTCTTCGATGCCGTCGCCCTGCTCGATGGGCGTGCGGGCGGGCTGAAAGCAGGATCCTATCGCCTGAGCCCTTCAATGAGCCCGGCGGCGATCATCGGCGTGCTTTCGAGCGGTGCGGCGGCGGAAGCGACGGTCACGATCCCCGAAGGAGCGGATATCTTCGTGATCGACCGGATCCTTTCCGCGGCGCTTATCGCTCCGCCGGGAAAATTCGCGCACTATGCGCTTTCGGAAAATCTGGAAGGGCATCTTTTCCCGGACACGTATCAATTCTCTATAGGGGAGGACCCCGCGGACATTGCGGCGGCGATGACGAAGGATTTCGACGCAAAGGCAGCGCCGCTCCTTGCGGCGGATCCCGCGAGTGCTGCGAGAGCGGTGGTCATCGCATCGATATTGGAGAAGGAGGTGCAGAGCCAGACCGATCAGGAGATCGTCGCGGGAATCATCCTGAGGCGCCTTGCGATCGGCATGCCGCTCGACATCGATGCGACGATTTGCTACGCAAAGTCCCTTGGCGGGTTTTTGGCGGGAGCCCCCTCCTCTACGGACGCCGCATCCGTCATGGCTCCTTCCGGCGGGGCCTGCATGCTTTCCCCGGTTGACTTTACGATCAAATCGCCTTATAATACCTATCTGTACAAGGGTCTTCCTCCGGGACCGATCGGGAATCCTGGAATTTCGGCCATTACCGCAGCGCTCCACCCTCAGGCCTCCTCGTACCTCTATTATTTGACCGATCCCAAGACGGGAAAAACCATATTCGCCAAGACACTTGACGAACAGAATCAAAATAGAGTTAAATACTTAGAAAGCAACTGAAAAACGGTATCCCTCGAAAAACAGGGACAAGCCGTTTTTTGCGCGTGAGAGGACGCCGCCGCCCTCGGCGATTCTGTTTACAAAGAGTTCCATAAAGGCCGAAATCGCATCATGTCCAACACTTTTCATTATTACATCCATTTCTTTGACGACCCGCCGCGAACATGACGCTTCGCGCGTTTTCGTTTTCGTGATGCAATAACCTCCTTACTATCATACCATGGCAAAATTCACCACCATCAAAAACTTCGCAAAATCAAAGCCGCTCATCTCTCCGTACAACCTCAACGAGGCTCAGCTCAAATCGTACCAGTGGTTCCTTGAAAAGGGCATCAATGAGCTTTTCGAGGAGATTTCCCCGATCCGCGATCATACGGGAAAAGAGTTCGAACTTTATTTTTCCAATTATCGCTTTGACGATCCGAAGTACGACGAGGCGACCGCGCGCTATAAGGAAGCGACCTACGAGGCCCCGCTTCGCTGCACATTGCGGCTCACGAACAACCGGACCGGGCATGAAACGAAGCAGGAGGTGTACTTCGGCGATTTCCCGATCATGACCTCGCGCGGCACGTTCATCGTGAACGGCGTCGAGCGCGTCGTCGTCGCGCAGCTTGTCCGTTCCGCGGGCGTCTATTTTACCGCCGTGCCGTATCGCGGCCGTCAGCTGTTCGGCGCGAAGATCATTCCGAACCGCGGCGCATGGCTTGAATTCGAGACGGACACCGACGGCATGATCGGCGTGAAGATCGATCGCCACCGCAAGGTGCCGGTGACCGATCTGCTCCGCATTTTCGGCATGGACACGGAGAAGATCAAGGAGGCGTTCGCGGACGTTGATACGGGCCTTATCAAATACATCGATGCCACGCTCAAGAAGGATCTTGCCAAGGACGCCGCAGAATCCTATGTGGAGATCTACAAGCGCCAGCGCCCGGGCGATCCCGCGACGCCGGAGACCGCAAAGAACCTCATCGCGGCCATGTTCGAGCGTGCCGATCGCTACGATCTTTCGGAGGTCGGCCGCTATAAGATGAATCAGCGGCTCGAACTTGACAAGAAGAAGGCGACGAAGCTGCTCGATGCGGAGGATCTCGTCGCGATCATCAAAGAGATCATAACGCTGAACAACGATCCGGATGCGGAACCGGACGATATCGACCATCTCGGCAATCGCCGCCTCAAGGCGGTGGGCGAGCTTCTTCAGGGGCGCTTGCGCATCGGCCTCGCGCGTCTTCGCCGCATCATCCAGGACCGCATGTCGACGGAGGACAAGGATTCGCTCCAGCCGGCGCAGCTCGTGAATTTCCGCCCGATCGCGGCGGTCATCAAGGAGTTCTTCGCGTCCTCGCAGCTTTCGCAGTTCATGGACCAGGTGAATCCTTTGGCAGAGCTTGAGCACAAGCGGCGCATCTCTGCGCTCGGTCCCGGAGGCCTTACGCGCGAGCGCGCAAGCTTCGAAGTGCGCGATGTGCACCGTTCGCATTACGGACGCATTTGCCCGATCCAGACGCCGGAAGGTTCGAACATCGGCCTCATCAACTATCTCGCGAGCTATACCCGCATCAACGATTTCGGGTTCCTTGAGGCGCCGTATGCGAAAGTGGCAAAAGGCGTGGTCACGAAGGAGATCGTCTGGCTCGATGCTTCGGAAGAAGAGAAATACAAGATTACCCATGCCGGCAGCAAGAAAGATGAGCACGGGAAGCTGATCGGCCCGACGCTCGAGGCGCGCATCAAAGGCGAGCCGGGGACCGTCACGCCGGAAGAGGTGGATCTTATCGATATCGCGCCGCACGAGTTCATCTCGGTGGCGACATCGCTTATTCCCTTCCTCCAGCACGACGATGCCAACCGGGCATTGATGGGCTCGAACATGCAGCGGCAGGCCGTCGTTTCGGTCAATCCCGACGCGGCCTACGTTTCGACGGGTCAGGAGGAGCTCGTCGCTCTCGACTCGGGCTATGTCGTCACCGCCGAAGATGACGGCGAAGTGCTCGAAGTGGACGGCGCGCACCTCAAGGTGAAGTATCCGAAAGCGACGCGCACCTATACGCTCGAGAAATTCAAGCGTTCCAACCAGTTCACATGCATCTCCCAGCGCCCGCTCGTTTTGCGGGGCGATACGGTAAAGAAGGGCCAGGTGCTCGTGGACGGACCGTCGATCGATAACGGCATTCTTGCGCTCGGGCAGAACCTGCTCGTGGCATTCGTCTCATGGGAAGGCGCGAACTTCGAGGACGCCATCATCATTTCCGAGCGCGTCGTCCAGGAGGACCGGTTCACTTCGATCCATATCGACGAGTATTCCCATGACGTGCGCGATACGAAGCTCGGTCCGGAGGTGACGACGTACGATATTCCGAACGTCTCCGAGGACAAGCTGAAGAACCTCGATGAGGAAGGCATCGTCCGCATCGGCGCGGAAGTGAAGGCGGGGGACATCCTCGTCGGAAAGATCTCGCCGAAAGGCGAATCGGAACTTACGTCCGAGGAGCGCTTGCTTCGCGCGATCTTCGGCGACAAGGCGCGCGACGTGAAGGATACCTCGCTTACCCTGCCGCACGGCAAGACGGGACGCGTCGTGAACGTGAAGATCTTCGACCGCGAGCGGGGCGACAAGCTGGAGCCGGGCATCATTCGCCGCATCCAGGTTGAGGTCGCGGAGCTTCGCAAAGTGCAGGCGGGCGACAAGCTTGCCGGCCGCCACGGCAACAAGGGCGTCATTTCGCAGGTGCGCGCCGTGGAGGACATGCCGTATCTCGAGGACGGCACGCCGGTGGATATCATTCTCAATCCGCTGGGCGTTATTTCCCGCATGAACCTCGGGCAGATTCTGGAGACGCATCTCGGCTGGGCCGCGTCCAAGCTGGGTTATCGCGCGATCACGCCGGGCCTCGATTCGGCGACGGAGGCCGAGATCCGTGCTGAGCTCCGCAAGGCTGGCCTGCCGGAGGACGGCAAGGCGCGTCTGTTCGACGGCCGCACGGGCGATGAGTTCCAGAATCGCGTCATGGTCGGGCAGATCTACATGCTGAAGCTCAACCACCTCGTGGAGGACAAGGCCCATATGCGTTCCATCGGCCCGTACTCGCTCATCACCCAGCAGCCGCTCGGCGGCAAGGCGCAGTTCGGCGGCCAGCGCTTCGGCGAAATGGAGGTGTGGGCGCTCGAAGGCTATGGCGCGCGCCATACGCTCCAGGAGATGCTTACGATCAAATCGGACGACGTCGTCGGCCGCGCCGCGGCGTACGAATCGATCATCCGCGGCGAATCCATCAAGGAACCGAACGTTCCGGCGTCGTTCAACGTGCTTGTGAACGAATTGAAGTCGCTCGGGTTCAATATCCAGCTGCTCTATGAGAACGAAGGCGACCGAAAGGACGCGTTTTCGGCGCTCCGCATCACCGTCGCATCTCCGGAGGACATCCTCCGCTGGTCTCACGGCGAGGTGACGAAGCCCGAGACGATCAACTATCGCACCCAGCGTCCGGAGAAGGACGGCCTCTTCAGCGAGCGCATCTTCGGTCCTACGAAGGATTATGAATGCTACTGCGGGAAATACCGCCGCATCCGCTACAAAGGCGTGGTCTGCGACAAGTGCGGGGTCGAGGTGACGCGCGCGGCTGTCCGCCGCGAGCGCATCGGCCACATCGCGCTTGCAGCGCCGGTCAGCCATATCTGGTTCCTTAAGTCCATTCCGTCGCGCCTCTCGCTCGCGCTCGATGTCTCCGCGCAGAAGCTGGAGCGGGTCATCTACTACTCCGCGTACATCATTACGGAGATCAAGGAAGAAAATCGCACGGCGGCGCTTGAAGAGCTCGATCGCGAACTGAAGGGCAAGCTGAAGACCGTCGGGAACAAGGATAAGGCGGTGAAGGGCGAGATCGAAGACGCCGCGGACACCACGAAGGAATATCTCGAGAACCTGCGGCTCGGCCAGATCCTGTCCGAGAACGAATACTTCACGCTCTCGCGCAAGTTCGGGAACATTTTCAAGGCGTCGTCCGGCGCCGAGGCGGTCCAGCAGATCCTCGCGAAGATGGACCTCAAGGCGGAAGTGAAGGCCATCGAAAAAGACCTCTCCGAGGCGAGGGATCCGATGGCGCAGTCCAAGCTGCTCCGCCGGCTTAAGATGTTCAAGTCCATGATCCGCAACGGCCAGCGGCCGGAGTGGATGGTCATGACGATCCTTCCGGTGCTTCCGCCGGATCTTCGTCCGATGGTGGCCCTCGACGGCGGACGCTTCGCGACCTCGGACCTTAACGACCTCTACCGCCGCGTCATCAACCGCAACAACCGCCTGAAGAAGCTCCTCGAGATCAAGGCGCCGGATGTCATCGTGCGCAACGAGAAGCGCATGCTCCAGGAAGCGGTGGATGCGCTGATCGACAACTCCGCGCGCTTCGGCACGCAGCAGCTTTCGGCCCAGCGCCGCCCGCTCCGCTCGCTCGCCGACATGCTCAAAGGAAAGCAGGGCCGGTTCCGCCAGAACCTTCTCGGCAAGCGCGTCGACTATTCCGGCCGTTCGGTGATCGTCGTCGGTCCGAAACTCAAGCTGGACCAGATGGGCATTCCGAAGCGCATGGCGCTTGAGCTCTTCCGCCCGTTCGTCATCAGCGAGATCATCCGGCAGGGGGTTGCACACAATATTCTGAGTGCCAGCCGCTTTAGCGAAGAGCATACGCCGGAAGTGCGCGCCATTCT
>JAKAGE010000064.1 GCA_021817655.1 bacterium | reverse complement strand
TGGCGTAGGGGAGAGAATGAAAACCGGCCCATGTGGGCCGGTTTTGCGTTTCATCGATGGTTATCGTGCTCGTCTTTGATGGCGTGCTGGATGATCTCAAGATTGCAACTCTTGTGCTTGCTGCACCATTTCCGGCACCGCTCGGCGAGCTCTTCCGTTGGATACAAGAGACCGCATTCTGGGCATCGGTATTCAGGCTTTTCATCGGCAAACGTTTTGGGCATGACGGCTCCGTGATTATTGTGGTTTTTTAGCACCGATGATCCGCAAATCGTCCCATGCGTGGCCGAAATAGAGGGCGAGGAATACGAGCACGTAGATGATGGCCGCGCCGATGTCGGTCGACCCCGCCGTATACGGGCCGCCGAATCCCTCGGCGGTCGACCAGATAATGATGCCCATCGCGACGCCCGCAGAGACCGTGAGTTTCGGGAAGATACCAAGGATGAGCGCGAGCGCGATCGCCGTTTCGATGAGCGCGACGAATAGTGCAAAAAGATTCGGGTTGATGCCGACGACGTGGATCCAAAGATTGATCCACTGCTTTACGAGATAGGGCTGATCCCCGATGCTTCCCGAGAGATAGCTCGTGAAATTGGCGAAGAACGCGGGCTGCCATTTGAAATACGCATCCACGGCCCAGATGGCACCGAAGGTGATGCGTAGCCATGCAAATCTCCGTTGGTCACTCATGGTTTCATTGTACTCCACTACTCTCCAGTGGATCAGTCCCAAAGTCCACTCCGTACTTTACGAGCTAGTCAAAATCATTGCGCGATTTTCTGCGCGATTCTCGCGCGATAAAAATCAGCATAGGAAATACGGGCGCGAAACTGCGTCCCAAAGTTCGCCACCGACCAGAGCGTGCCAGTGGGCGAAGCGCTAAACGAGCGCCGCAGAACAAGCCAGAACAAAAGGCCTCGGTAAACCGGGGCTTTTTGGTTGGCCAATAGAGCAGTAGAATGAGCGTGAATGGAAGGATTGACCATTGAGGTAA
Source organism: bacterium (assembly GCA_021817655.1). GTDB lineage: Bacteria > Patescibacteriota > Minisyncoccia > UBA6257 > 2-01-FULL-56-20 > JAKAGE01. The sequence continues at coordinate 2,806 of JAKAGE010000064.1, read as the reverse complement.
ACATAGATGGTTCCGCATACAGGAACCCCGGGCATGAGGGCGGACTTGCGGTGTATGCCAAATATTCAGACGGGCGGCCGGACAGACTGATTTTCAAGGAGGGCTATGACGGAACGACGAACAATAGGATGGAACTGCGGGCGGCTATACGTGCCATGGAACATGCCCGAACTTTAGCGAAGAAAGAACCCGCGCGCGGGCATGCCCGCCGCCTGCAGGAACAGGATGGGATGGGGCGGCGATAAGAACGACGGCGGCCAGGGAGAGAAGGTGCGCGTGCCGCTCGCGAACGGAACGCTCTTTCCGGTTCCGAACGGCGCGGCGCTCGACGAGCGCATGCTGACCGCGCTCCTGCCCCTTACCGACGTGCTGTGCACGGGGCATCATGCGGCGGTATGCGCGGAAGTGAGAAAGGGCTCAACCGTGGCGGTCGTTGGCGACGGAGCGGTCGGATTGTGCGCGGTCGCGGCGAGCAAGCGGCTCGGCGCCTCGCGCATATTCCTCGTGAGCACCCATGAGGATCGCGCGGCGCTTGGAAAGAAGTTCGGTGCGACGGACATCATCGCCGCGCGCGGCGATGATGCGGTACGCGCGATCAAGGAAGCGACGGATAATCTTGGCGTGGACAGCGCGCTCGAATGCGTGGGTACGGCTGAGTCGTGGGAGACGGCATTCGGCGCGATACGCGCGGGAGGCAACATCGGCGCGGTCGGGGTGCCGCATGGCGTGGCCCCTATCCCCGTCGAAAAGTTTTTCTGGAAGAACGTCGGGGTCAAAGGCGGCCCTGCGCCTGCGGCGCACTATATTCCGGAACTCATGTCCGATATACTCTCCGGAGCGCTCGACGTATCGGCGATCTTTACGAAGACCGTGCCGCTCGCGGATATTGCAGAGGGGTATAAGATGATGGATGAGCGGAAGGCAATCAAGGTGCTCGTAAAGCCGTAAAGGAACCGCGGGCTGGCTTGACGCTTGTTAGATGTGTTCTATGATGTAGTCAGTCATCCGGTCGAACGTCACATCGGAAATTTTTTGATTGGGAGGGACGAATGGGCATTAGAGGATATGCAGGTCCAACGCTCGCGATCGCGCTCTGCGCCGCTTCGATCGCGGTCCATGAATTCGGCCATTGGATTGCCATGCGCCGCGCGGGTATAGAGATCGATGCCATAGGCATCGGTTTCTCCCCGCCGGGCTGCAAACGATGGAAAAAGCGCATCTGCGGCATCCCGTTCCTTTTCGGGATGCTGCCACTTGGGGGATATCTCAGGAAAGCGAAAGAAGGGCAATGCCGGTTCCTTTCGCTGCCGTACCATGAGCAGTCGCTGATCAATGGCGCCGGCATCATGGCGAATATTTTCTTCTCGACGGTCATCCTCGATATCCTGCTTTTTATCGACTGTAGGGCGTCATGGAAGATACTGGACATTCCGCTCTTCTGGGAGATCACGCTTCCCCCGTTCCTTCTCTGGTTCGGAAGGCGCATCTTCTGCGACGCTTTGCCGATCGTGGGCATCGGAACCGTTGTGTGGCTTGTCCTTGCCTCCCTTCACTCGCGTGGAGGACCCATGCTCGTCGGTCCGGTGGGGCTTGTCAGATATGTTGTCCATGGATCGCCGACGCTCTCGCTCGGGGCGATAGAGGGAGCGCTCGTTTCCCTCATGTGGGGGGCGCTGAACGCAGTCCCTTTCGCGCCCACAGACGGTTGGCATACCTTCGCGGCCTTCTTGCGCAAGTATAGGCCGGGATGGGTGCAGCCGCTTTTCGATGTGGAGTTTGCGATCTATGTATTGATAGTGATCGTCGTACTGGGAAGGGACCTCCATCTCTAATTCAGGAAGGGCACCATCAATGTCCGCCGTACTTCAACGCCTGTCCGATTCTTTCGGACAGGCGTTCATCTTGCGATCGTTTTACTCCGGGCCCGCTGGATGCGGATGCATGGATTTTCCCGCACTGGTCAGGCCCGCTTTTTCCTTCTCCATTTTCTCTTCCATTTCCTCGGAGTAGGGGAGGATCTGGTTCCTTCCCCGCTTGATGCGGCCGTCCGGAAGATTTTCATCCTCTTTTGCCACGAACAATGCCCGGTCTGCCCGCGTGAACGCGTCGTCAAGGGTTTCGCCCGGGGCAATGGGGGTGTATCCGCCGCTGAACGTTATCGGAATAGGTTCGCCGTCGAGCGTGACGGTGAGCCCGAGACGAAGGCGCTGCCCGACGCTCTCCATGTCGGCGTCCTTGAGCAGGATTGCGAATTCCTCGCCTCCATAACGGGCAACGACGTCGTCCTTCCGAAAATGGTCTTTTATCGCGGAAAGGATGTGTTCCGCCGCTTCCTTAAGTACGCGGTCCCCTCCGGCGTGCCCTTCATCGAACGCATCATTCACAATCTTGAAATTGTCGATATCCAGGATAAGAAGCACATCCTGGGCATTTTCCTTTTCCGCGCCGCGTTCCCTGCGGTGCTCCTTTCTCCGGTCGAATTCCTCATCGAATTTGCGGCGGTTATCAAGTCCGGTCAGGTGGTCCGTATAGGCCATCGTTCGGAGCCGTTCGATCTCTTTTCTGAGTTCGGCGATCGTTTTTTCATGCTCCGTGCCTTTCCTTGGTTCCGCATCCGGTTTGCCGGTCTCCGGGTTGGTGGGGAGGTGTTCCATGGACATGTATTGCAATATTCTGGATGGTTGTCGTTATCATTCAATAACGGCGGAGAATATTTTTCAAGTGCGGCGGCAATCTTTGCGTTCTGTCCCGCGGCGGAGAAGGAGGCATACGGAGGCCCGCATGAATCAGCGATTTTTATTTTCCC
>JAKAGE010000012.1 GCA_021817655.1 bacterium | reverse complement strand
GCGGAATAATTATCCCCGGGATTTTTTTGCGCGAGCAGAGGCGCGCTTCGCGCCCGTCTTTTTCGCCGCATGCCGCTTCATCGCCGGGCGATGCGCCTTTGCCATCTTTTTTGCGTGCGACTGGATCTGCTTCCACTCCCCTTTAAGCTCTCGTGCTGCGGCCATGATGTCCGCTGCGCTCATGTCCTCAAGCGAGCCGTAGTGTTTCATCGCCCGCTCGACGATCCGCCCGTATTCTTTTTCGCCGAGCTTCTTCGCGATCTTCGCGTTTTTCGCCACTTCCTTTCGCGCCGCCATCGCCCATTTTCTTGCCTTCGTCTTGGTCTTCTTATTGGAGAGCAAATATGCTCCGGCCGCCGCCGCGATGGTCGCCGCAGTGATTCCCGCGCCGATCTCCCACGCCGCCTTGCTCCCCATACTCTTCCCTCTACCGCCCTTCTTCCTTGCTGCCATGGATTTTTTGAAAATTGTTAAAATTTATTTCCCTCACTTTTCCTGCGATTTCTTGCTCCGTTTCGACCTTGATGCCGCCCCAGTTTTGATCCTGCCCGTCTTCGCGAAAAGGTTTTTTACGAACATGGCGAACCGCTCGATGCGGAATCCCTCACGCGCGATGTCGCTCCGAAGGTCCGCGATGTCCCCGCGGAAAAGGGTCGTTTCCTCCTTGACCTGCCGCGTGATCTCTTTGATGTCGGACAGCACTTTTGCCAGATAGATGAGGGCGACCGTGAGCGCAATCGTGACGATTACCACGGCGATCGTGGTCACGAAGAAAAAGATGTCCGCATGGATGAGCGTTTCCATATATAGAAATTATATCATACCGTGATCCCCGCCGAGCCGATGCAGCGCCTTCTTCTTGTCCGCGAGCGGGAGGCGGGTTTTCCGCACTGCATTGCCGAGCATCGCGATCGTGTGGTCATAGGTGCGGCGGTCGACCGGGTATGGCGTAGCATCCTTGCCGCCGTGCGCGAAACTGTAGCGGGCCGGGTCCTCGTAGGACGGCGCGGCGCCGTAGATGATCTCGCCGACGAGCGCGAGCGCCCGCACGGTCTTTGCGCCGACGCCTTCCGTGGCGAGCAGCCGCTCATAGCTTTCCGGGGGATCGTCGGTCACCTTGGCCAGGATCTTCTCGAGATACTTGCTTTTCGCGAAGTCCTCGTGCATCACGGGGTGATATTTGAACTCCCGCGTCTCGAGATTGAGGAGGGTAAGCTGTTCGCCCTGTCCGTTCCGGAATTTCGCCATTTGCGACAGCCGGGAGGAATATTTCCGGAGCAGCCGGATATCTTTCATGAGCGTTGCGTAGCCGGCGTGCACGAGTTCGGTCGATATCTCGCGCGACTTATCGCTTTTTGCGGCGCTAAGGTCGAGGACGGTCTTCATGGTGATCGGCGAGGAAATGCCCGAATGCGGATCGGATACGAGATCGTTCACGTCTTCCGAGTGCCAGTGGTAACGGCGCGCGGTGCCGCGGTCCGCATTCATTCCCTGCTGGACGACCGCCCATGCGCCCCTGCGCGAGAAGAAAAACGCGTGATGGTAGAGCTGGAACCCGTCCTGCACGAGGGCGGAGTCCACCTTTGCGCTCATCTTCGAGTTATACACGAGCTTTTTCGTCCGGTCTTCGGGCAGGGCAAGGCGTTCGCCCCACGCCATGATCTCGTCCGGCGTTTTGCGCGACGTCTTCCCCTTTCCGCCCGCGATCACGATGCCGAAATCGCGTTCGTGTCCGCGGATCGCCTCCTTGAGCGCCGCAGTGAGGATGGTGGTAAGCCCGCTTGCGTTCCAGTCGAATGCGAGCACCGTGCCGAGCGACTGGAACCAGGCCGGGTCCGCGATCCGCTTCACGAACTCGTCCGGTCCGTACTCGGCGACGAGCACATACATCATTTCGCGGCCGAGCTTCACCATGCGCTCGAAAAGCCAAGGCGGGCAATGGCCGCTATCAAGCCCGAAGGAGGCGATGCCGCGCTGGATCATGCCTCTATTATACTGCGTTTCGGGGATCCGTTATCGGATCAGAGCATCGTGCCGATATCGCGCACCGTGAGCGCGACCATCAGCGCAAGAAGGAGGGCGAAACCGATGCTGTTCACCCATGCTTCCGCTTTGTACGGCAGGGCCGCGCCGCGGACCTTTTCGACAAGGATCACGAGGAACCGTCCCCCGTCGAGCGCCGGGAACGGGATGCAGTTCACGACCATCAGATTCAGCGAGATGATGCCGAGGAATTGGAGGAGATATGCGAGGCCGATCTTTCCCGTCTCTTCGGCGATGCCGAAGATGCCGACCGGGCCAACGACCCCGGCGGGAAGCGATGCCCGCGTGAAGGCCTGGACGATGAGGTTGCCGAAGGCCTGGACGGTGAGCCAGGAAACGAGCGCGGCCTCCTCAAGTCCGTGCCAGATTGCCGTAAAGAACGGTTCGCGCCGCGCGCCGCCCTGTTCGAGCTCGACGCCCAGGGCCCCCTGGTCCGGCCCCGGGTTCGTGCGGGGTGTCACGGTGAAGTCCATCGTCTTGTTGTTGCGGGTCACGGACACGGTGATCGGCTGTCCCTTGTGCGCATCGATATAGCCGATGAAGCTTTGCGAGTCGGTATAGCCGTTCACGATATCCCCTGCCTGGATGCCGACCGCGGCCGCGGGAGATCCGGGCTGGGTGCCGGCAATGACGAGCGCCTGCGGAACGCCCACCATCAGCACGGCGGCAATGAGAAGCCATCCGAGAATGAAGTTCATGAACACGCCCGCAAGCACGATGATGCTCTTTTTCCACGGGGCCTGGCGGTAGAAAAGGCGCTTCGCTTCCTCTTCGGTCGGTTCAGGCGCCGTTGACGCATCGGATGTGCCTGCTTCGGGGCTGATTCCTTCGAACTCCCCCCGCTCTCCGGCGATCCGGACAAAGCCGCCGAACGGAAGCCAGTTCAGGCTGTATTCCGTTTCGCCGCCCTTCGGCCGCCATGCGGTGATGCGCGGCGGGAACCCGAACCCGAATTCGTCCACCTTGAGGCCGAACAGCTTTGCGGCGAAAAAATGCCCGGCTTCGTGGCCGAGGATGAGGAGCGAAAGGCCAATGATGACGATAATGACGATAAGCATGGATGGATGACGTGCTCTTATTTTACCAAGGATCCCGCGGAGGCGAAACTTGTCATTCCGTTGAATTTCTGCTTTAATAATGAGCGGTACATTTTATTCGGGAGGTTGCTATGAAAGAACGGCGTGGATTCGCATTGTTGTCATGCCTTTTGGTCGCGAGTGTCGGCATTACTGCCCTGGGAGCCGTCGGGCTCGCGGTGAGTGTATTCTATTTTGTCCGGGTTGTCGGCATGGCGGGGGCTTCCGACCCCTTCTTATGGAGATATTTTCTCCGTGTTCTGGGGTCCGTGATCGTTTGCTCGTTCGGCTGCCTGACGGCCGTCTGGAGCATATACAAACTTCCTTCACGCGTCGCGCAGGGATGACCATTCCCTCCTGAACGCCGCATCGCTTCGAGATTTTCCTCGGAGCGATGTTTTTTATTCTCCCAGCTCGGCAAGTTTCCCGGCCATCATCGTTTCGACGTCCGCGTTCGCCTTGTCGGTGGCCTTTTGGATCTTTTCCTTTCCGCGGTACGAATCATCTTCGGTGATCTCCTTCCTGCCTTCGCTGTCCTTGAGGCGTTTTATCGCCTCCTCTCGCCGGGCGCGGATCTGTATGCGTGCCGCTTCGGCGGTCTTTTTGACGAGCTTGGACATCTCTTCGCGGCGCTCGTCGCCGAGCGGCGAAAGCGTTGCGCGCACCGTCGTGCCGTCGCTCGAGGTGGAGAGGCCGAGATGCGCATCGTCGATCGCTTTCATGACGGCGCCGACCGCCCCGGGATCCCAGACGCTGATCGCGATGGTCCGTGGCGGGAGCACGGAAAGCGATCCCAGCTCGCGGATGGAAAGCTGCTGGTCGTACAGAGAGAGGCGGATGTCTGCCACCATGTCCGGCGACGGGCGGTTGCCGCGGATCTGCGCGAGATCCTGCTTGAACCTCGTGGTCACGCCGCCAAGGGCGGTCTCGAGGTCTTTTACGATCTGGTCTGCGATGGTCATCGGGAGATTTTATTTCATTAATGCTTCGAGCTGGAGACGGGGATTCGGGCTGAAGTTCGTCGCCGTTCCGTATAATTGTAGCGTTTTGTGCCAAAATTGCGACTTTGCCTTCGAGGGCTTTTCCCATGCGAGCGCGAGGATAACGGCATCCAGGAATCGCCGAAGGCTGAAGTCGTCGGGCTCGATGAGCTTTTTCACGAAGTCGCGCCGTCCCGCCGCGGGGGCGGCGAGGAACTGCCGTGCGAGGGCGATATTCCGCTGGAATGCGTCGTCGCGAAGGAGGCGCCATGCGATTCCCGGCTTGCCGACCGCGCGCTCCGCGAGCGCTGCCGCATTCGGGCTCGGAACGCCGTATTCGCCGGCAAGCCATTCCGCGATCGATCGCTGCGGCACCGCGCCGAAATAGATCGTGGGCAGGCGCGACACGATCGTCGGCAGGATGCTTTCGATATCGGACGTGACGAGAATGAGAAGCGATGATGCCGGCGGTTCTTCGGTGACCTTGAGGAGCGCGTTCTGCGCTTCGGCCGTGAGGAGTTCGGCATCGTCGATGATGAGCGTCCGCCGCCGGCTTGCGGCCGGGCGTTGCCAGAGGAAATTCTTCACCTCGCGCACCGCATCGATGCCGATCGAGTTCCCGCTCGCATCCGGATCGCGCGAGCGCATGAAGGCGATATCGATGATCGTCATGTCCTGCAGGACCGCCTCCCGCCCGTCTTCGCGCATCCCGAACTCCGGCGCAAACGTCCCCGTTTCGAGGAAGTGCCCGAGGGCGACGGCGGCCGTCCGCTTCCCTACCATCGATGGTCCGTAGAAGATATAACCGTGTCCCAGCGCGTCCCGGTCCGCGAGCGACTTCAGGTCATCGATTATTGTATCGTGCCCGATCATTACGCCCTTCTAGTGCTTGTTGAGCAGCGTCCGCTTGTAGGTATCGAGGTGGTCGAGGATGAGGCCGGTCCCCTTCGCGACGCAGAAGAGCGGATCTTCCGCGACATACGCCTGGACGCCGAGGAAGCGTTCGAAGAATTCGGGCAGATGATGGAGCTGCACGGAGCCGCCGCTTAAAATGATCCCCTTTTCCATGATGTCCGCGACGAGCTCCGGGGGCGTCACATTGAACACGTTCTGCACGGAGGTTGCGATCTCGATCAGGAGCGGATTCAGAGCCTCCGCGATCTCGTTCGAGGTGATGACGACGTCCTTCGGCAGGCCCGTCACGAGATCGCGTCCGCGCACCTGGTATTCCATCTTGTCCTTCGAAGGCATCGCGGAGCCGATCTCGATCTTCACCTGTTCGGCGGTCTGTTCGCCGATCGCGAGCGCGTATTTCTTTTTGACGTAATCCATGATCGCCTGGTCGAACTTGTTGCCCGCGATGCGGAGCGAGTTCCAGGAGACGATGTTGCCGAGCGCGATCACCGCCTGTTCGGACGTGCCGCCGCCGATATTGACGATCATATTGCCGGAGCGCGCATTGATCGGGATGCCGGCGCCGAGGGCCGCAAGGATCGGCTCGCGGACAATGAATGCATTACCCGCGCCCGCTTCGCGCGCGGCGTTCATCACGGCGCGGCGTTCGGTCTGCGTGATGCCCGCAGGAACGGAGATCACCACGTCGGGCTTCATGATATTCATCCAGCCCGACGCCTTCGAAATGAAGTACGTGAGCATCGCCTTCGTGATGTAATAATCGGCGATCACGCCGTCTTTCAGCGGGCGATATGCGACGATCTCGTCGGGCGTGCGGCCGATCATCTCCTTTGCTTCGGCGCCGACGGCGAGCACGGTGTTATCCGGCCGCGTGAGCGCCACGATGGTGGGTTCGTTGATGATGAACCCCTTTCCGGGCACAAAAACGACGGTATTGGCCGTCCCAAGGTCGATGCCGATCTTCTTGCCGAACATAAGAGGGATTATAGGGGAAAAAGCAGCAAAACTCAAACTCGCGTGATGTCCGCGCCGAGCTGTCGGAGGCGCTCGTCGATGCGCTCGTACCCGCGGTCGATCTCGTCCAAACCCTCGACTTCGGAGACGCCGCGGGCGACGAGCGCGGCCAGGATGTCCACCATGCCGGAACGCAGGTCGCGCACGGCGAGATTGCGCGATTCGAGCGGGGTCGGGCCCTCGATCGTGGCGAAGTGGTAGTGGCCTTTTCCCGCGAAACGGCACGGATCGTTCGGCGGGCAGTCGGTCGATACCGCGATCTTCGCGCCCATTTCATTGAGGTCGAGCGCGTAGGCGAATCGGTCTTCATAGATCGTCTCGTGGATGGTCGAGGTGCCGTTCGCCTGCGTGAGGAGCACCGCGAGCGGCTGCTGCCAGTCCGTCATGAAGCCGGGATGTACGTCGGTGCGGATCTCGAGCGGATTGAGGCCGCCGCCGCCGCGCGCGACGCTCCGCGAGAACGCGATCCCTTCGTCCGTCACCTCATATTCCCCTCCCATGCGCCGCACGACGTTCAGGAACGTGATGAGGTGCTCCTGATTCGCCCCGTTCAGCATGATCCGTCCGTTCGTGGCGATGGCGAGGCACGCGAAGGATACCGCCTCGTTGCGGTCGGGCGGCGTGCGGTGCGACACGCCCCGCAGGCGCTCCACGCCTTCGATCGTGACCGTGCGCGGCGGCGAGAGTTCGACGATGGCGCCCATTTTCTGAAGCATTTTCATGAGCTCTATTATCTCGGGTTCCAGTGCCGCGTTTTTGACCACCGTTTTCCCTTTTGCGAGCACGGCGGCGAGCATCAGGTTTTCTGTGGCGCCGACGCTTGGGAAGCGCAGTTCGATTTCCGCGCCGCGGAGGCCGCCGGGAGCCCAGGCGTGGTAGCTTTCGCGCGTGATCTGGATCCGGGCGCCGAGTTTTGCGAGCCCTTCAAGGTGGATGTCCACCGGGCGCGGACCGATCTTGTCGCCGCCGAGGATCGGCACTTCCGCCTCGCCGGTGCGCGCGAGGAGCGGTCCCAACGCGAGGATCGGAATGCGGTTGCGGCGCGTGAGCGTGGTCACGCGATTGTTCGTGATCGTCGGCGTCGCGATCTTCACGACCGGCCCGGCGCGGTCGATCGCCGCGCCGATATTTCTCAGAAATTCAAAGATGATGTCGAGCTCGCCGATCTCCGGAACGTTCTCGAACATGCACGGCTCGTCCGTGAGGAGCGAGGCGACCATCATCTTCGATATCGCGTTCTTCGCGCCTGCGACCGTGATCTCGCCGAAAAGCGGTTTGCCGCCCTTAATGATAAATTTTTCCATGGAGGAACTCCTGAAGCTTGCCGATATGGATGCGCTCCTGCGTTCCCGTGTCGCGGTGGCGCACCGTGACGGTATCCTTATGTGCGGGATCGCCTCCGCCCTTCTCGTCGCCGACGGTTTCGAAGTCAACCGTGATGCAGAACGGCGTGCCGATCTCGTCCTGGGCGTAATAGCGCTTGCCGATGTTGCCGCGGTCGTCCCATGCGACCGTGAAGCGCTTGCGGAGCTCATCATGAACGGCGCGCGCCTTTTCGACGAGTGCGGGCTTGTTCGCGAGCAAAGGGAACACGGCGGCCTTGTAGGGCGCGAGGCGCGGCGGCAGTTTGAGGAGTACCCGGTCGCCGTCCTCGGCGTACACATCGAGCATTACCATTGCCATCAGGCGGTTCACGCCGACCGCGGGCTCGATCACATGCGGGATGAATTTCCGCCCGGATGCCGGATCGGTATAGGAGAGATCCGCGCCGGAGAACTTCATGTGCTGGGTCAGGTCGTAGTCCGTGCGGTATGCAAGGCCCCAGAGCTCCTTGAAGCCGAACGGGAACCGGTATTCGAGATCCTCGGTGCGCTTGCTGTAGAAACTGCGCTCTTCGTCGCCATGCTCCCGCCAACGGAGCATTTCCGCCCGCACGCCGAGATTCTCCGTGGCGAACTTCCACATGGCGGACTTCCATTGTTCATAAAGCGCTTTCCAGTCGGTTTCCTCCGGATCGAAGAAATATTCGATCTCCGCCTGTTCGAATTCGAGCGTGCGGAAGATGAAGTTGCCTTTCGTGATCTCGTTGCGGAAGCTTTTGCCCAATTGGCCGACCCCGAACGGCAGGCGCACGCGCGTGGAATCGGTGATGTTCTTGAAGTTCACGAAGATCCCCTGCGCGGTCTCTCCGCGGAGGTACACCTTCGACTGGGCCTCGGGCACGATGCCGACGTGCGTTTCGAACAGCAGGTTGAATTTGCGCACCGGCGTCCAGTCGAATTTGCCGCAGGTGGGGCACGCGATCTTCTCCTGGACAATGACCTCGTCGAGCTCCTTCTCGCTCTTCCCTTCAACGCTCACCTTCTCCCCTTTCGCCTCGAAATGGTTCTCGATCAGGTGGTCTGCCCGCGTGCGCGTATGGCAGTGCCTGCATTCCGCCATGGCGTCCACGAGGCCGGCGACGTGGCCGGACGCCTCCCATACTTTCGGATGCAGGATGATCGATGAATCGAGTCCGACCATATCCGGCCGTTCGCGCACGAAAACGCGCCACCACTCGTCCTGGATGTTCTTCTTCAGCTCGACGCCCGCCGGGCCGTATTCGTACGAATTCGCCAAGCCGCCGTAGATTTCCGATCCCGGGAACACGAATCCCCGCCGCTTGGCGAGCGAAACGATCTTTTCCATGAGGCCGATGTCCTTGTGTTCCATGCGTTAGTATTGTTCCGTTAGGCCCGCATTATTGCACCACGGAGCCGTTTTGCCCTCCGATTGACGGGTCGTTCGGGAGCTGGGTCGTGATAGCATTCGCGGTCGACTGCATCGACTGGCCGGTAAAGGCGTCCGTCGCGGCGAGCGATGACTGGCCAAGCAGCGTCACCGGCTGGCCGACCTGGTTCACTGCCGGGGTGTTGGACACCTGGAACACCGCGCGCGCCGCAGGGCTGATCACGCCCGTCGTCGCCGGAACGAGCGGGATCGTCCAGGTGACAAGACCGGTACCCGCGTTGACGGTGAACGTCGATGACGGGACCGTGCTCGTCGCAAGGCCGGTGAACGTCGTTCCTGACTGGAGGTACGCGGATACGGTAACATCTTTCATGTCGGTTGAATAGTTCGTGATGTCCCAGTGGATCGTGTAGGTCGTCGGCTGGTCGACCTTCGGCGGGTACGGACCGGTGTTCCCGAAGGATCGAATGTCGGTTTCCTTGGCATAGCCGTCGGCGGCGAGCGAGATCTCCCCTCCGACCTTCGTCGAAAGCGATGCGACCGAAATGGTGCTGGATCCCTGGGTATTCGGCGGCACGGTCGGCGATTGGATCTCCGCGGCGACGGCGAGCGTGTAGTTGCGGTTCGCGATCTGCCGGATCGGATAGGAAGAGAGGGTTTGGATGCTGAAGTTTACGGATCCCGATTGGCCGGGCGCGATCGATGCGAGCGCGGGCGTATTGGCGGCATACCACGTGATGGTGTCGTTCCGCGAATCGAACGATCCCTTTGTCTGGAGGGACCCAAGGTCGAACATGCGTCCGGTGAGCGTTGCAGTGATGTTCGCCGTCTGGAACGCGACCGGCGAGTTGTTCGTGTAGGTGAGCGTGTAGTTGAGGCTGTCGCCCGCGGTTGCGATATAGCTTGACGATCCGTTGAGCGTGACGGCGAACGAGAGCGGCGACGGCGTGATGGCGAAGTTCGCCGGCGCGCTGAACGACGGGTAATTCTGGCTGCTCCAGCTTGCGCCGATCGATCCGGTGATCTGGTACTGGGCCTGGGTGGGCCCCACGATATTGCCGGTGATGACGAGGGTTCCCGTCGCATTGGGGCCCAGGGTGCCGAGGTCCCAGGTGGTGTCCGCGGGATCGGTCGGCGCGCTTCCGCTTGCGCTCGCGTAGTGGTATGCCGGCGGATATTGCATCACGAGTTCGACGCCGTTCATCGTCTGGCCGGTGTTGTTGGCATAATTCACCGCGAGGTCGAAATTCTGGCCGCTAAAGATGCTCGACGGCGCGCTATAGTTCAATGAAAGCGCGGTTTGCGATCCGATAGCGAACGATGTGGCCGCATTGCTGGCGAATTGGGTATCCGCCGTTGCGGGCGTCCCGTAGGTGAGCAATGCCGTCACGGTCTGCGCGGTTCCCGCATCGCCCGTTGCGACGACCTGGATGTCCTCCGGGGGCTCGCTTGTTTCCGAATTAAGCGTACCGAGAGGGATCATGAGCGCGCGCTGGCTCGGGGTCGTTCCGCTCGCGACGAACGAAAGCCCCGCGGGCAATGTGACGGTCAGCTGCGCGTTCTCGATACTGCTTTTCGACTGATTGGAAACCGTGACCGTGAGCGGGAACGGTTCGCCGATGACAATGGCGCCAGGATTCGTGAATGCGATCGCGATGTTCGGCGCCGATGGCGGAAGCAGAAGATAGAAAACGAGTCCCGCAAATCCTACGAGGACGATGAGGGTGATCGCGAAGATCGCAACGCTGTGGCGTTTGAAGAACGACGGCGGGTGCTGCTCCTGCGGCGCAAATGATCCCAGCGGTTCCTGCGCGGCAGGCTCACCCGGCGTCGATGGCGATTCCGATGGCTCCGGCGATTGCGGTGAACGGCTCCCCCATACCGCGTTCGGATTATACGGCATGTATGAATGATACCGCGTTCCGCGCGGCTTTTGAAGCATGTGCGGCGGCATGCGGGCGGCAATAGAACTCCTGGCGCGGGATCGAGAAGTATTCCGCATGGCCTCCGCCGCAGGCCGCGCAGCGGGCATGCATCGGATCCCAGCCGAGCGTTGCAAGCGCCGCGCGCCATGAGAACGGGCCGTGCGCGAGCATTTCCCAGAGCGCCGACTCGGGCATTCCTTCCGGTACGAGTTCGGCGAGCGCCGCAAGCTCGCCGAGGGAGAGCGCCACGCGCGCGGATTTGAGCGCGTCAACGATCTGGGTTCCCTTCGCTTCCACGAACCGGACTTTTGCCATCGTCCCCGGCTCAAGGTGCGGAGCGAGCTTGGAGGTTATCTTCCGGGAGCTTGTCGCCCGCCCGGCGATCTTTCCGAACCGCCGCGTGAAAAGCGTGTAGCGGCCGTCAAGATCGCCGCGCGGGTCCTTGCGCAGCACGATCGCATCGGTGATGTATTCTTCCATTGCCCCTCTATTATATCCGATGCTGCCGCGCGGCGAACCTTGACCAGCAGCATAGTAAAAGATATAGTATGTCCGTCGAGGAGGTGAACCTTGAAAAAGCATCGTGCGATTTTTTCCGCGATCCTGCTGGCAGGATTGCTGTCCCCCGTTCCCATAACTGGAGAAAACAACGATCCGCCGCCCAGCAACGCGGAGATCAGCGTACTTGCAACGCTCTTTGCCGCTCATCCGGAGCAGCCACTCTCCGTGCGCGGATGGGACGTGGATTTCGCCCTTATCGGAACGGCGCTCGGAGGCATGGACAAAAACGCCGGAACATTCCATGCGGTCGCAACATACGTTGCGGTCGCTTCCAAACAGGGCCTCAGCTTCGAGTATATCTTCAGTGCGGACGCGCTGTTCTCGCTGAAGGAGGTGAAGTACCGCATCATGCCTCCGATCGCGATTCCCGAAAAAAAATGACCGCGTCCGGGAACCCTGCGCGATCCAACGACGGCGCCCGATCGAATTTCACGATCCGGGCGCCTTTCTTTGTTCCGCGCGTTGTGTTTCCATGGGCATTTTAAATCCTGCTGAGTATTCTAATGCCTCGCTTTTTTGTGTGCGGGGATTTGGCGATTTTTGAACGCATATTATACTATAGATAGCCGTTTGGCAGGAGGATGGGTATGATAGGCTTGATTGGATTTCGGAATAGTTTGACTCCCGGAGACCAAAAGGAATGGGGCGAGTGGGTCCGGGCAAAGAAAGCGCGCCACCAAAAAGAGATCGGCGAATTACCACTGGACGAAGCCATCGTCTCTGTCGTCGAGAAAGAGAAGGAAATGAGGCTGGTGATGCTTTTTGAGATCTTTCGAAGCGACTCGCTTTCGGAAAGCGACATAAAAGCCGAGGTGATTTCCCTCCATGCGCAACGCAGGATCAGCTACGATGCACTCTATCTCACAGTAAGTAATTTCTGCTATTCAACGAGGTTCCGGTGACGGAACCTCGTACTCATTTGTGCGGGGTAACGGACCACGTTCGAACCTTGTTCGGGCCAAAATGAAACGCCGCTCGCAGGATTTCTCCTTTGAGCGGCACGATCGTGATCAGTGATTTTCTTCCTTAGGGCTCCTCCACTGTATTTCCGCTCTTGCGATTGCTTCGTCGCGTCCTTCTTGTGCGGCCACGGAATCGAGGCTCCCGTAGTACGTTTTCGTCATCGGGCCACTCTTGGTCTGGATGACAACCGTTGTCGGCTGACGGCTTGCCCAAACACAAAAACCAATCAGGGCGGTGATCATTGCGATCCCGAGTGAGGCCACCAGAGAGGCCCACACGTTTTCCTCCCGAAGGAAAACACAAATCTTTTTTCCCATAGATCCTCTCAAAGCGCAGATGCGCGAACCGGGTATATTATACAATATACTTTTTGCTTACGTCAATCATCCCGTAATGGTTCCAAGCTATTGAACCATTACGAGAACTTGACATATAATAAGCTTAAAGTACAATATATAGGCAACCTGAGGAGGTAATCTAGTGAGGACCTGGGGTCGTGTTCTTCTCATCTTCGTGTTCATTGGCCTGACCTACCGTTTCTGGACTCAACCCCAGCTCGTCGCAGGCTCTGGACTCAATCACGTCGTAGTAGCCTGTATCACCGCCGTCGGTGCTCTCGTGGAATTGATATCACTGTGCACCGACAGATTCGGGCAAAGATCGTGATGCGCTTCTAACCCGCTACCAAAAGAGAAACCCTCTCCATTGGAAGCGGGTTTTTCTTTTTGTAGACATACAGTGTGACCAACGTTAGTGCGCCGGAGTGGACGATTTTCGAACCTTGATTTATACTAAGGCAGGATCGCCAATCGGTAGGTTCTATTATTGACAGCGGAAAGGCGCGCGCGAGTACGCTGAAACATGGCCTCGGCCATAATCTTCTGGGGTTGGTCAATTTCTCGGAATGGGTAAAAGAAGATAGAGCGAGGACCCTCCACTCTCCTTCTCGATCCTCAGGTAGGCACTTTCGAGTGCCTACTTTTTTGTGCGGGGTAACGGACCACGTTCGAACCTGGCTCTTTTCGCGAAGCTCAAGGTCGCATGTTCCAGCCCATTGTTCAGCACACTCTCAAAGGTAACATTACGTTTTGACCCCGCAAGAATATTTTGCGGGGTCTCACTTTTTTGTGCGCCGGATTAGACGATTTTCGAACTCTTTTGAGATCTCATATGCAAAAAAAGCTGATTTTTACGATGATTTGACATATTGTTATATGATGATGTATAATATGCCTGTTCTGATTCGGAGGGCGTTATGGGCACTTTGACAATTGCGAAGAACTCTCGCTTCATGAGATTCTTCCTCTGGGTGTGGAAAGTTGATCCTTCCACCCTGAATATCTGCAAACTCTTTTGGGGAACATTGTTCTTCCCAATCGGTCTCCTCAGGCCTACGGCCGCAAGGATTGGGGCGGGAGTAAACTTTTTCGCTGCGGCGCTTAATCTGGCGACAGTTGCGTACCGCATAACTGAAGGTCATTTTTCGCACATCACGATGATCAATGCAATAATAATCCCTATCAACATTGTCTGTGGAATGTTCTGCCTGTCCATCGGCAAAATGTCCAGGGAAAGAAAGCTGGGAGTGGTAACCTCAACCAGTACGATCTTTGATCGTCTCTTCGACCGCTTTCTCGGCCGTCCGGCGGATTTCATTTCTGATGTCTGCGGCAACGTCGGGGAGAGCAGGGTTGCAGGCTGGATGGCCGTCGTAGTTCATTACGTTCATAGCGTGAAGGAACGGACGTGTCTTTCTGTCAGGGTGGTATGAAAGTAAAAGCAATGGACGGTGCGCAAACCAGCGACCGTCCATTTTTATTTGTGCGGGGTAACGGACCACGTTCGAACCTCTTTTAGCTATTCAGATAAGGATCATTACTCGTGGCATCGGCTGCGTCAAACGTCCGATAGTTGATCAATATTTCCTCCCCCGCTTCGATATCTCGGTTTGCGACGCCCCGCGTTTCTGGTTCGCCTTCGAATGGCATGACATCAAGATTATTCTTCGTGGCCGAATGATTCATAAACCGCGCATCATCGGCACAAAAGATATACTTTCCGCTATCGGTGGAAAGATAGGCATAACGGATAAGAAAATCTTTCTGTAGCAGATCCCACGCTTCAACTTCCTTTGGATCGAACGAGAGATCGAACCGAGGATCATATTTCCACACAGTTGTCCCTTTGGGGATCCTTTCTTCTGCAAACAATCCCAGCCCTTCAATACCGCTTTGCTTCACGACAGTTTTTACGACAATCATGCTTGCATTATAGCAGACCCATGGCTTAGGTTCGAACCTTTTTAAAGAAAAAATCCTAGATAAAATGCGCTAAACATAACGTGTGCGGGGTAACGGACCAAGTTCGAACCTCCTTTTGCGATTTTATATCGAAACCCCAGTAAAAATGAAAATGGGCAGCCTGCAAATTCGCAAGCTGCCCGTGTTGAGCGAATGACTAGACCACGGCTTTTGTCTTATTCGGAGCCAGGAAAAACGAAAGTTCCGAATAGGGTATCGAGATCTGGAACGGATCTGCGTACGGTATGGTCAGGAGTAGAGAGACCTTCGTCGATTCGCCTGACGGTGAATCATCCTCGATCTCAAGTCTTCCCATCCGGTTGAGCGCCCGCCGGATCATCACCGTCTCGTCAACCATGCATTCGCGCAGAGGTACCAGAAAATTCGGCATCGTCATTCCGTCGATCACCGTCTCGAATTTTACGTCCGCTTCGTGTTCGTGCTCCTCGCCCCACGCGAAACCGAGATTAACACTGTAGCAGCCCTTCACGCGAGATTCCGGCGCGACGAATACAGCGATCTCCGTCCCCTGCCGAAGCTCAACCCGCTTCAGGATAATTCTTGAAGGGTCGAGTTGTTGGTCAGTGTCGGTGAGGCTGTCGTGCTCTGCGAGAAATCGATTTTCAATGATCAGTTGAATTGCTTTAGAGACTGCCTGAGCGTCAAGCGTCTCCTCATTCACTCGTCTAGACAAATCGTCCATTTGACGAGCGAGCTTATTGCTGAGATGCACGTCCGAGACCCGTAGGGTCATATGACGCCTCCCCTGCCGTAGTTACGGCAAAAATATAATAGCATATTTAGCGTAGAAATGTCAATGATATGCAAAATGATACAATAAATCCATATGGATGCAGAGTTCGTGAAGGATCTTATCAAAGGCAAAATTGCGGAGATCATCTTCGAGCAGATGTTCCGCGAATCGGGCAAGTTTACGATCCTTCATGCGGGCTATGAATATACCCTACCGGAACTCGCGCAATATCAGCACCTCGCCGAAGTTAAGGCGGTGATCGAAAATATCCGCAATGCTCCCGATTTTGTGCTCATCTCGCAGGATAAAAAGGAGGTCTATCTGGTTGAGGTAAAATATCGCCGCGAGCGCCGGGCGCAGGAGCTGAAAGAGATCGCGGAAAAGACACTTGAGATATGGAACCTCTACCAGCTCCTTAACAACCCGTTTTATTATGGCTGGTTTGACTATCCCCGGCATAGTGGACTTTGGTTCAAGGGCAAGCATGAACCGATGGTTACGAAGGAAGAATTCGACCGCGTACAAGTGCTTCTTGGGCGACAGGGGCGCAAGCATCAAAAGCGAGCATTTGATTTCACAAACATGATCCGCTGCGGCGGTTGCGGCGCGTTCATCACGGCCGAGCTGCGGACAAAGCGCCAGCAGAACGGCAACGTCCACGAATACGTGTATTACCACTGCACACGGCGCAAAGATCCGAACTGCAAAGAAAGAGCCATCCCCCTTCCCGAGTTGGAGAGTCAGATCGATCAGATCCTCGCCTCCGTACAGATTTCGGAGAAGTTCAAAAATTGGGCGATCAAATATCTGTATCAATACCGTGAGGAGGAAGCGGATACGCAGGAGATAGTAATGCAGTCTCAGCACAAATCCGTGGAAGCGATTGACAAGCAAATCAGCAATCTTCTCCTGTCGTACATCTCCCCGGAGAACGCCGATCGCGCGTATATTTCTG
>JAKAGE010000063.1 GCA_021817655.1 bacterium | reverse complement strand
GAGCGGACCCCTTAGAAGGGTTTTGCACAACAACGATGTTTCTGTCGATAAAGAAATTTTTCAGCGAGGCGCGGACGGAGCTTCGGCACGTCAACTGGCCGACCCGTCAGGAGGCGATCCGTCTTACCCTCATCGTCATCGGCATTTCCGTGGGAATGGCCGTGTTTTTGGGCGGATTCGACTATCTTTTTTCTTTCTTGATAAGGAATTTTATCCTGCAGTAATATAAAAGTCAGGCTATGGCACTCAATCATCCACATTCAGGAACGCAAAGCGACAAGCCCCCGGTCCGCCAGTGGTATGCGGTGCAGACCTATTCCGGCTATGAAGAGGCCGTCGCGCGCTATCTGAAGCAGCGCGTCGAGTCGCTTGCCATGGGGGACAAGATCTTCAACGTCCTCGTTCCGAAGGAAAAGAAGATCAAGGTAAAAGCGGGCAAGCGCACGACGGTCGAGGAAAAGATCTACCCCGGCTATGTGCTCGTCGAGATGATCCTTACCGAGGATTCCTGGTATGTCGTCCGCAATACGCCCCGCGTGACGGGTTTCGTCGGTCCCGATAATACGACCCCGACCCCGCTTTCGAAGGATGAGGTGGACTTTCTCCTTGCGCGTACCGGCGACGGCGAGGGGAATAAGATGATCCTTGACTTGAAAGTGGGTGATCTGGTAAAAATAACCGACGGTCCGTTCAAGGAATATGACGGCAAGATCTCCGAAGTGAACGAGGAGAAGGGGAGCATCAAGGTCCTTGTGCCGATCTTCGGCCGGGATACCGCCGTCGAGCTGGACTCCCTCCAGGTGCGGAAGGTCTGATCGGACGCAATCCAAGCAATTATCACTATCATCATGGCAATAACGACCCAACAGTGCTTCTTCTGCTCGCAGAACCTCAAGAACATCGACTATAAAGAAGTCGATCTTCTGCGCCGGTTCGTTTCGAGTCAGGCGAAGATCATCGATCCGCGCCACACGCACATCTGTGCCAAGCATCAGCGGAAGCTTTCGACCGCGATCAAGCGGGCGAGGTTTATGGCGCTCCTGCCGTACGTCAGAAAATAACGGAAGAAACACATTGTTTCGAGCGCATGACGTCGTCGCGGCCTGTTGGCCGCGCGTCTCGTTCTCGGGGATTTTGTGATATCATTGAAGCGATATGTTCGCGCTCGATCGAGAGGTGTTCGGCATCATTTTTATGGCGGCGCATCGGAACGCATTTTGGAATGTCGTTGCCGTCTTCTTTGCGGAGTATCTGCCCTACCTCCTTGTTCTCGCATTCCTTGTGCTTGCGTATTATGAGAAAGGGTGGCGCCGGAAGGTGTATTTGTTCTGCGAAGGAGCTTTTGCGGTCGTCATCGCCCGGGGGATCGTGACCGAGTTTTTCCATTATTTTTTTCTCGAGCCGCGGCCGTTCCTGTATTACGGGATCGCACCGCTTTTCAATGAGACGAGCCCGTCCTTCCCTTCGGGCCATGCGGCATGGTTCTTTGCGCTTGCAATGACCGTCTGGTATGCGAACCGCAGGTGGGGGTGGTGGTTCTTCGCCCTCGCGATTGCAATGGGATGGGCCCGCGTCTATGCCGGGGTGCATTGGCCGAGCGATATCATCGGCGGGGCGGCGATCGGCATCCTTGCGGCGGCGGGGGTCCACTGGGCGTTTGCGGAGAACAGGAAAGAGTTGGCGGGCGGCGCAGCACCGGGGCAAACATCTCCGGCGGTCTTATGAGGCGCGAATTCCCCAAGGGATTCCTGTGGGGCGCATCGACCGCGAGCCACCAGGTGGAGGGCGGCACGAAGAACCAGTGGAGCGATTGGGAGGTTTCTCCGGAGCGCATCGCGGACCTTGAGCGCCGCGGGCTCTTCAAAGAACATGGCAGGGAGAATTTTATTTCGGGAACGGCGGCGGACCATTATCGCCGGTATCCCGAGGACTTCGCGCTTGCCAAAGAGCTTGGCCACACCGCCACCCGCATCTCGCTCGAGTGGTCAAGGATCGAACCGGAAGAGGGGGTTTTTGACGAAGAGGAGATCCGCCATTACCGCGATGTGATCGATTCCATCCGGGGGTACGGTATCGAGCCGTTTGTGACGCTCTGGCATTGGACGATGCCGCGGTGGTTCTATGCGAGGGGCGGATTCGGCGACCGGAGAAATATTCGTTTCTTTTCCCGTTTCGCCGCGAAAATGGCCGCCGCGCTTCCGGAGGTAAGGTTCTGGATCACGATCAACGAACCGGAGATCTATACCCAGAACAGCTATATGCAGGGCCTTTGGCCGCCCCAGGAGAAGAATTGGATCAAGGGATGGCTGGTGTTCCAAGCTCTTGCGGCAGCGCACAGGGCCGCGTATCACGCGATCAAGGCGGTGCGTTCCGATGCGCAGATCGGCGTCTCGAAGAATAACATCTATTTTGAGGCGTACCGCGACCAGTGGTGGGACGTACTGATGAAAAAGACCTTCGACTGGCTCTGGAATTTCCATTTTCTGAACGCGATCCGGCGCGAACAGGACTTCATCGGACTCAACCATTATTTTCATGGGAGGATCAAGAACTGGCGGCCCAATCAGAATGAGAATGTCCGGATGAGCGATTTGGATTGGGAACTCTCGCCCGACGCGATATACCATGTGCTCATGGACCTCAGGCGATATCATGCGCCGATCTATATCACCGAGAACGGTCTCGCCGATGCGGAGGATCGCCACCGGCCGTGGTTCATCAAGGAGACGCTGAAGGCCGTGCATCGGGCCATTCAGGACGGTGCGGACGTGCGAGGATATCTTCACTGGGCGCTGATGGACAACTTCGAATGGGCGCACGGGTTTTGGCCCCGCTTCGGCCTTGTCGAGATCGATTATGCGACGCAGGAACGGCGTCCGCGTCCGTCGGCGGAATATTACAAAAAGATCATCGAGGCGAACGCGATCGACGACGATGAATGAGCGGGGCTATTTCGTATCGCTCTGTGTGCTTGCGCAGTAGGCGCAGCGTTTTGCGTTTACGGGGATACTGCTCAGGCATTCAGGGCACTGCTTTGTGGTGGCCTCAGGGGGCGGTCCTTTATGCATAAGCGCGTTCAGCTTGTTGATGGGCAGAACGATGAAGAAGTAGACGGCGATCGCCGTGATAAGGAAAGAGATCAGATTATTGAAAAAATCGCCATACAGGAACTGGCTGCCATTTACGGTAAAGGAAAGGTTGCCAAAATTCGGTTTGCCGAAGATCGCCGCGATGAACGGGGTCATCAGGTCCTTCACGAGCGATGAGATGACGCTGTTGAACGCCGCGCCGATCATGATGCCGACCGCAAGATCAACGACGTTCCCGCGAAGAATGAAATCCTTGAATCCTTTGAGCATGGTATGGCGATGACCGCTGTTCCTTCGGATTCTACCGCATCGCGACACCCGCGTCGAGAATGACGATCTTGGCGTGCCGGATCCCGAAATCGATCGCTTTGTTCACCGTCGGCATCCAGATGTCCACCCGTCCGCTGAACCGTTGGCTCGTGCGGTCTTCCACGACGAACACCTTGCTGCCGAAAAGGGAGGGGATCTCGATTTTTGTGCCGAACGGCAGGAAATTCGCGGCAACGATGCCGTCATGGACCATGCCTCCGGAAGCGGTGATCAGGGGATGGGCCGACGTCTCATCCGGGGCGCTCGTATAGGCGGTCACCCAAACATCCTTGCTGGCCGCAGGTGCAAGGTTGAGGGAGGCGGTCGCCGGAGTGGAAGCCGCTGCGGTGGCGGCCGTTTGCGCGGGTGCCGGGGTGATGACCGCAGTATCGGCCTTAATAGCGGTCGGATACGCCAAAAGTACGCCG
>JAKAGE010000011.1 GCA_021817655.1 bacterium | reverse complement strand
GAATGAGAGGAATGGCAACGCGCACGTACCGGGGAAAATTGCGGCGGAAGATATTCTTTTTCATGGCGTTCGTCGGCGTCGTGCCGCTCGTGATCGCCGCGGCGCTCACGTATTACGTCGTGACCGCCTCGCATCGCGACGATGTGGCGAAGGTCGAGGCGGCGGTGCTCACGGAGACCGCGAACCAGGTGCAGGGATTCGTCGCTAACGGTATTCTTGCGCAGACCACGGTGGAGATCCCGTACGGCGCCGGCAACATCTTCGCCACATCGTCCTTGCCGGCCCAGCAGTACGTGCTCCGGCAGTCGCTGGGCATGCTCCCGTATCTGGAGAGCGAGGCATACGTGAATCTGGCGGGGCAGGAGACGGCCGCCGCGGATCGCGGGCATATGGACGGGGTCGCGTCTTCGTCGCTCGCAAACGTCGCGTCGTCGCCCGCGTTCCAGGCGGCGAAGGCCGGGAACGATTATCTGGGTCCTGTTTCATATGCCGGCCAGCCCGTCGAACCGCTGGTCACGTTCGCTTCACCGGTCACGGATAACCAGGGCGAGACCATCGGCGCCATTGTCGGAACCGCATCGCTTGCGCCGCTCCAGCAGATCGTCGCCGCGGCCCGGATCGGCGAGAGCGGCTACGTGTATCTTGTCGACCAGCATGGGGCGATCATCGCCGGCGGCGGCACCGCGGGGGCGAACGGGAATTTAGGGAACGATATCGGAAGCGCCGGCGCCGCGGATTCTCCCGTCGTGCAGCGCGTGATCGCGGGGACCGACGCAATGACGGCCGCCGCGCAGGCGCGCTACCGGAACCTGTTCGGCGTGCCGGTCGTCGCGGCCGGCAAGGCGATTCCCGTGTCCGGCGGGGCGCACTGGGGGCTCGTCGCCGAATGGCCGGCGTCCGAAGCGGATGCGGTGATCGATGATCTGCTTTTCCGGGATGCGCTGATGCTCCTTGCCGCGCTCGCGATCGTGCTCGGCATCTCCGCCGCGCTCGCCGCGCTCATCGTCCGTCCGATCCGGAAGCTCGAGGAAGGGGCGGCGCGCGTGGCGCAGGGCAAGTTCGACATGGGCGTGGCGATCATGACGGGGGACGAGCTCGAGGAGCTCGGCAATTCCTTCAATGACATGGTGATCGGCCTGAAGCAGCTCGAGCGGCTGAAGGACGAATTCGTCTTCGTCGCCGCGCACGAACTGCGGACGCCGGTCGCCGCGATGAAGGGTTATTTGGAGCTTGTTCTTGAAGGCGCGACGGGGGCGATCCCGGACGCCACGCGCGCGTACATCGAAAAGGTGATCGCTTCGAACAAGCGGCTCATCCAGCTGGTGAACGACCTTCTTGAAGTGGCACGCTCGCAGGCGGGCCGGCTTACGATCGCGGTCGCGCCGACGGACATCGCGCCGGCGATCGCCTCCACGCTTGACGAGCTGAGGTCGCTTACGGACGAGAAATCGGTGACGATGCGTTATGAATCCTCGCTGCCCGGCGGCGCGCCGCCGCCGAAGGCGATGGCCGATGCGGACCGCGTGAAAGAGGTGGTCGTGAATCTCGTCGGGAACGCGATCAAATATATGGGCGGACCGGGATCGATCACGATCACGCACGAGGTCGTCCATGCGGCGCCTGCGCCGGACGCGCCGTCGGACGCCGCCATGCTCGTTACGCACATCGCGGACACCGGCCTCGGCATCTCCGCCGAAGCGCAAAAACATCTTTTTGAAAAATTCTATCGCGTCCAGACGGACAGGACGAAAGACATCCAGGGCACCGGCCTCGGCCTTTTCATCGTGAAGGAAATAATAGAGAAGATGGGCGGTACGATGAGCGTCGTGTCGGAGGAGGGGAAAGGGAGCACCTTCAGTTTCGCGTTGAGGACCGCGGGGTGAAGCGGAAGGGAATACGATCATCGATAAAGAACAAGGCGAGCCGGTTGGCTCGCCTTTCGATGTGCTCGGTCCTCATCGTCTTAGACGCCCAGATGGGCGATCAAACAGATGATCTTTTTCCTGGCAGCGCCCAGATGGGCGTCTGACAGACAATAAGAACCAAACTCAAGGTGCTATGAGCGCTGAGCGCTCGGGTTTAACGGAAAGAAAAGGATTCTCGCGTCTAGCCATTTTGCGGCGGGACGCCGTCCTCGATGTACGCGAACGGGCTGTGAAATACGATTTCTCCGCTCGGTCGCGTCATGAATGGAACATGTGACTTTGCGACGCTTGAAGCGACCGTGAATGCCGCCACCTGCTGGTAGGCGACTCCCGCCACGCTGACGTTTTGAGGCGCCGATGGAATGGGAGGGGCCACCTTCGCTGCGGTGTCGACGGTATCTGTTGCTGGGGTTTTTTCTACCAGCGTTGAAGCGGCGTACTGCACGATGACCAGTCCGCCGTTCGGGTCGCGTACGAAGGAAACCGCTATTGTGTCGGGCGCTTTGATGCGGTATTCTTCGCCGAATTCCCATCCGACAAGCCCCGCCTTTATGGCAAGCACGGCCACTTCGTGGCCCGCCCACCGTCTTACGGCGGCCAGATCGTTTCGGTTTCCCGTGAAGCGGCTTGGCAGGTTATCTGCGATGGATGGATCCGCTTCAAGCTGCCTGATGAGGGGGTGTTCGACCCCTTCTCCTTTGCGGACCACGAGGTCGACCGGTATGGGTTTCGCGGGCTTTGCTGCATGCGCGTTGGCGTGAGCGTTCGCTCCCGCTTCGGCCGCTTTGCTTGCCGCCTCTTCTTCCCGGATCTCCTTCATTGCCGCATCAATGCGCGCTTCTTGCCGCGCGTTATCCGCCAACCGACTTTTCTGGAGGAAATAGATGCCCGATCCCAGAAGTCCGATCAGCACAACGAGAGCAAGGACGATGCCGCCCACTCTCGAACGAACGTTAAGCGACTCGAACAGAGTCATGACGAACCTCCTTTGGCTCGCGTTGGTTTGGCTCGCGTTGGTGTATCGTGATCTTGCCTGCGGCAATCAATTCATCGACTGCCGATTGATAGTCCGGGTTGGCCACGCATTGCCTTGTGCAATACTGGGCTTTGCGGATATCTTTTCTGAACAGGGGTCCGGACGGCGCCTCTTGTGTCTTGAACAGCGTCATCCATATGCTCCCGACAGGATAGATATACGCCTGGCATGATGATCCGTCCGGCCGCGTGCAATCCACGGGGACGCTTCCCTCAGGAATCTTGGGAACGGATGGATCTTCGCGCATGGAGGCGGTTTGCTGAGCTGCTTCCGGTTGCGCGGGGCGCTTTCCGGATCGGCCAATCGCGAAGAATAGGATTCCTGCAGCTGCAAGCGCAAGGATGGCATAGGGCCAGACCGATGCTGCGTGCGCAGCGGCATGCGTTTCCCTCGTGGCGTTGTCCGGTATGGGAATGGTCGAGAGCGATATGACGACCATCCGCTTGTCTGCCTCGTCTCCCTTCGAGATGACCGTTATTGTTGCTCCGGGGAATTTTCTCTTGAAGAAACTCCGGACTTGATCCGCGCGATTCAAGGCGACCCCGTCGTTTACCCGATCGGAGCCGGACTTGCTTGCGTATCCGTCAATCTCGATCGAAATTTCTTTTTCGGGTACGCCCATGCGCTGGATGGCTGAGGCGATCGTGTCAAGCTGCTGTTCGATCGGCTGTTTGATGGCGAATTCGCCATCGTTATAGCCCGTGACCGTAAAGCTCTTCTGCTGTTGTGCCGTCGCGCATGCGGCGGAAACAACGGCCAAAAGGATCAGGTACAGTGCATTTTTCATGACATCCTCCGCCCAAATGGGCCGGTCGATCGCCAGACAGATGTCGATGGCGATGTTTTGCTGCCGTGAAGGGATATGCCGGGGCTGGTTTTCAATGACCAGGCCCCGGCGGCTTAGTGTGCCTGCCGTTGCTGTACGGCGACGGCAGGGTTTGTCGGGTTTTTGGGGTCCGATGATGGTCCCTGAACGTGCAGGACGACCTTGCGATCCTCCCACCAGTGTTCGCGCGTGGCCTCATGTTTTCCGAAGGAAGCGTAGCGGACTTGTTGTTCCGGCACGCCGTCTTCAATGAACTGTTGCGCCACCGCTGCGGAACGCCGTGCGCCGAGGCCGTCGTTGTAGACCGCCCCGCCGCTTTCGTCCGTATGACCTTCCACCACCACGACGCAGGACGGATGGGCTTTAAGCCATGCGGCCATGTTCGCGATCTCCGTCATGTAGGATACCCCTGCATGGTCCGGATGATACCTGTCATCGATCGCCTCTTTTCCCATCTCATCCTGTTTTGGGTGAGCAAATGGGAAATAGACCACAAAGTTCGGCAGATCGCATGATGGCGCTGATAGGGCGGCCATGAGCGATGCTGGCGGCGGAGGAGGCGGTGGTTGCGGCGCTGGAGCCGGGACCGCCCGGGTTACCGGTGCGGGCGGCTGCTGTGCGGGTTGGGGGGGAGGGGATGGTTTCTTCTCCTCGAGCGTCGGAGGGCCATCGTTCAGCGAATAGACGTGAAACACGTCATGCGTTTCGATGCGGGATGTGCTTCCGCCGAAGAAGACGCCGGCTGCTGCGGCGTTCGCCGTGTTCCCGTTCCCGGGAACTTCCGCGAACGAACCGCCCAGGCCGACGCCGATGGTCTTCGTCTTGTCCTCCGAGAGAGGACAGTCAAGGATCGCCACCCGCCTTGTATGCGAGATTTTTTTCGCATCAAGGAGTGCGACGCCGATCAGTTCTCCTTCAGTGTGAAGGTATTTCCCGGGTATCACCGAATCCGCAAGGATTTTGTCCCCGGGATTGCTGCACATTCCGGGCTTGCACGATGCGTTGGGATTGTAATTGACCAGCGCAACCGGATCGTCGTTCTCCGAAATCAGGTTTGGATCCCGGACGTCGTGACGGATCTTCTTCGACAAGCGGCTTTTGCCCGCCATGTTGCGAAGTTCATCCATCGAGAAATTGTTTCCTGCCGCAGGATAGTAGATATAGCATCCGCCATTCTGCGGCCCGTTGATCGGAAAGACCGGCGTAAATGGGCCCGGTGATGCACCGATGAACTGATGTCCCGCGGTGCTGCTGTTGTAGATCGTGGCGTTCGAGTTCGCGCCAGAGTTCGAGCTCGCAGAACTGCCGTTGTTGGCGCTGCTGCTGCTCCCGCCGCTTCCGCTCCCGTTGCCGTTGCTCTGGGAAAATCCCAGGGGCGCGGCGAGCGCGAGCGTGAGAATGGCGGTTACTCCTTTCTTACCAGTCATTGTTCCCTCCCGGGACGATGGTGGGTGAGAGCAACGATGGATGATCCTTCGTTGCTCTCAGCGTTGATCGCGATCACGGCAACGAGCTTGCCGATGCGCTGGATTGGATGACGGATGAGGCGCTGGTTGTTCCGGGCCCGACGGTGGAGTTCGTTTTTCCGCAGATTTTCTGCTGGCCCTGCGCGCCGCCGTTCGTCGTGGTGAGGTTATAGCTCGTGCCGCCGGTATTGCTCCCGACTGCATAGCTTGTCCCCGAGGGATCGCCAGCGACCGATTGTCCCTGGCCGACCCCCAGTCCCGAAACGCCGGACGAAGTGACCGGCGTTGCAGTAGGGTCCTGCGCGGTGATCACTGTTTGCCCTTTCGAGGAGCTGTTCGATTCGATGCTTGAATTCGCATCGTTCGATCCGTTCCCGTTGGCTGTGACAGAAGAGGATCCTGTCGCAGTTACCTGCCCATTTCCCGTGACGGATCCCGGAGTGTTATCGAGGCTGCCCTGGGCGGTACCGGTCGTGGTGTTTCCTGCCGTTGCGAACGTGGGGCTATTGTCGCCGACGGTCGACCAGTTTCCCTGGGTTCCCGTCGCGCCCAACGTCGTTCCGACGTTTCCGCCGCTCGCGTTCGTGAGTATATTGATCGATATCTTCGACTCGCTATTCGCCGAAGTTGGGCCCGGATTGAAGACCGTGGCGCCGGCGCCCGATGCAAGCGCGCTGCCGCTTGCACTGCTCGGGTCCGCGGCCTGATAGCTTCCCACGCCGCTCCCGGTCGTGAGTCCGCCGGTGTTTTGATCGCCGGCAGCGCTTCCGATCGCAACGCCGGCAGAGCCGGACGTTGTCTGCGTATTGCTTGGGGTGGACGTCTGCGCCCATGCGGTGAGCATGGACATCAAGATCGCGGCAATGAACACTGCTGCGATCCGGAGAAGAGAGGCTCTCTTCATATTTTCTCCTTTTCTTTTCAGTAGTATGAGGTTTTCAACGTGCTGAAACCCGCCGTATTAATATCACATATTAGTTAGAAATGCAAGTACATACATTTGTCAACTCCTATGCGGTATTGAAAAGCGATGGGTTTTGTGGTATAACCAGTGCAGTTAGTTTTTCCAACCGCACCTTTACATATACATTTTTGGGTCCTTTGTTAATTTCATATCCATACAAAGGTCCTAAAAATAACAACATAAAAATAGAATGAATTCTTTCATTCGCAATTTGTTCGGTCCCGCACGGGATGGAGCGAAGAGGACTGCCGGAACGGCGCTCTCGGGCCTTCTCCTCGCGGGAGCGATCATTGTCGGAGGCACCATGTTCGCCGGAGGGGCGCTCGTCCATTCCGCGCACGCATGGAACTGCTCGCCCGGACCCGGGTGCTCGACGGTCACGACCATCGTGAATGTCGTGAACACCGGGGGCGGCACGGCGGTGCCTTCCGACTTCCAGCTGACCATCACGGACGAAAGCAGCGGCACGTATTACGGCAACTCCTATTCGTTCGCGGGATCGGCTTCGGGAACCTCGTATAACATCGATCCGGAGCAATACCAGGTCGTAGTGACGAGCGGTCCCGCGCACTACACTGCCTCGTATTCGTCGCAGTGCAGCGCATCGGTTGCTCCGGGCCAGACGAACACCTGCACGGTGACGGAAACGTACACCGGCGGTTCGGGCGTTTGTTCGGTGGCGACCGCGATGTCAGATAGTGTGAGCGACAGCGATCCCGTGGTGGGTGAGACGATCACCTATACGCTTACGGGCGCGCCGTCGTTCACGGCGACGACGACCATGACGGTCACGGATCAGTTGGGCGCAGGGCTCACGTTCGTTTCGGCGAATCCGTCGATCGGCACGTATTCCAGTTCGACGGGCGTTTGGAACGTAGGGCCTCTGAACGGTACGAGTATCATCACGCTTGCCATTACGGCAACGGTGAATGCCGGCACCGAAGGCAAGACGATCGAGAACGATCCGGTCATCAATTATGTGCAGAGCAGCTGCACGCAGAGTCAGGCGGTGACGGGGGCGCCGATCACCGTTCAGGGAACTCCCGCGCCGACCTCCACCGTGCAGTACGCCGACCTCGCGATCATGAAGACCGCCGATGTCGCGACGACCACGCCGGGCGGCACGGTCCGCTACGCCCTTACGGTGACCGACCTCGGCCCTGCGACGTCCACGGGCGTCGTCGCGACCGACACCCTTCCCTCCGGGCTTACGTTCGTCTCGGCAACCACGTCGGAAGGCTCCTACGCGAGCTCGACGGGAACCTGGACGATCGGCACCCTGAGCGCAAGCTCTTCGGCGACCCTCGGCATCACGGCGCTCGTGAACGCGTCCGGCACCGCCGGCACGACGATCACGAACACTGCGATCGTAGGGAACTCGACGAGCACGGTGGACAATAACCTTTCGAACAACAGTTCGAGCGTTTCGGTCTCGGTGCTTGCGCCGACCTCGACGCCGTCCGCCACCATCGTGGCGACGAAGATCATCTGCCCGAGCGCGAACGAGCTTCCGGACCTTTCCGGTACGGGAGCGCACATCACCTCGAGCACGGCGGCCGCGTTCCTTGCGACCCATCCTGACTGCCATGCGGCGGCGGGCTGGGAGTTCCAGTGGGGAAACGCGTATGCGGCGGACCCGGGGGCGAGCTTCATCGGCCCTGCGACCTCCACGAACTGGGTGGCGCCGTTCGGTCCTACGAATGCGAGCGGAACCGCGACCGTATCGGTCCCGGATCCGGCAAGCTATTCGCAGATCTGGATGCGCGAGGTATTGCAGAACGGCTATCTGGCATTCTCGTACCCCGGCACGAACAGCACGAACAGTCCGGAGATGTTCTGCAACACGGATGTCCTGAACTACGACAACTATGACAGGATCACCGCCCCGCAGAACGGCGGCACGTACTATTGCGTGGCGTGGAATGTTCCGCTCGTGACGCCGACCACGACCGCCAGTTATTCGATCGTGAAGACGGTGGATAACGCGACCCCGGTTGCCGGTGCCACGGTGCATTACACCGTGACCGTCGGCAACATCGGATCGTCGACCGTGAACAACGCGGTGGCGACGGACACGCTCCCGTCGGGGCTCACGTTCGTCTCGGCAACCACGTCGGAAGGCTCCTACGCGAGCTCGACGGGAACCTGGACGATCGGCACCCTGACGCCGAACGCGACCGCGACGCTTGAGGTCGCCACGCTCGTGAACGCCACCGACACGGTCGGCCAGGCGATCACGAACACCGCGACGATCGCGAGCGATACCGCGAGCGTCACGCTTACCGTGGCGAACGGCGGGACGCCGACCTCGACGATCGCGAACCTCGCGATCATGAAGACGGTGGACAATGCCGCGCCGCAGGCCGGCCAGACGATCGACTATACCGTCACCGTCGATGCGCTCGGCCCCGCGACATCGACCGGCGTCGTCGCGACCGACACGCTTCCCGCAGGACTGACGTTCGAGCATGCGACCACATCGGTCGGCTCGTATGCCAGCTCGACGGGAACCTGGACGATCGGCGACATGGCGCCTTCCTCGACCGCGACGCTTGAGATCGCCGCGCTCGTGGATTCGTCCGATCCGGTCGGCATGCAGATCACGAACACCGCCATCGTCGGCGAATCGCCGAGCTCCACCAATACCAACACCGGGGCGAGCTCGTCGAGCGTGACGATCACGGTGACGGGCGGCGGAGGCGGGGGCAATGATGCCGCGCTCTCCGTCGCGAAGACGGCGAACGTGACATCGACCCTTCCGGGCGGCATGATCGATTACACGATCACGGCCACGGCGGGCGGTCCGAATCCGTCGACCGGCGTCGTCGCGACCGACACCCTTCCCTCGGGCCTGACGTTCGCGCATGCGACCGCTTCGGTCGGCTCCTACGCGAGCTCGACGGGAACCTGGACGATCGGCACGCTCGCGCCGAACGCGACCGCGACGCTTGAGATCGCGGCGCAGGTCAACGCGGTCGGCACGGCGAACACCACGATCGTGAACCAGGCGACGATCGGCGAATCGCCGACGCTCGTCAATACGAGCGGCAATACGACGGCGCAGGCATCGGTCTATGTCGGCACGCCGACCTCGACCGCGAACACCGCGGACCTTGCGATCGCGAAGACGGTGAATAACGCGAACCCGGTGACGGGCTCGGACGTGAACTTCACGGTTACCGTGACCAACAACGGCCCGGATGCGGCGACGTTCGTCTACGCGAACGACCAGCTGCCGATCGGACTGGCCCTCGTCAATGCGACGACCTCCGCCAGCACGACTTACAGCATGGGCACCGGCGTCTGGACGATCGGCACGCTCGCGCCGAACGCGACCGCGACGCTCGAGATGGAGACGGAGGTCTCGGCCTTGGCCGGGACGCAGGTCACGAACACGGCGACCGTTTCGTCGACCCTTTCCTCCCTCATCGATCCGAACCCCGCGAACAACAGTTCCTCGGTGACGCTCAATGTGCAGGCGCCTCCGTGCACCTCGAATTGCGGCGGCGGAGGAGGCGGGGGCGGGAATATCCCGACCGCGCAGATCGCCATCGCGAAGACGGTGGACAATGCGGCTCCGGCTCCGGGAGCGGTCATCCATTACACGCTGACCGCGACCGCGGAAGGCCCGAGCGCATCCTTCGGCGTCGTGGCGTCCGATACGCTGCCCGCCGGAGTGACCTTCGTTGCGGCGTCCTCGTCGCTCGGTTCGTATGATCCGGCGACGGGGCAATGGACGATCGGTACGCTTGCGGACGGCCAGTCGGCGACGCTCGTCATCACTGCAACGGTGAATGCGGGCGACGCGAACGGCATGCAGATCACGAACACCGGCACCATCCATGA
The DNA here is from genome assembly GCA_021817655.1 of bacterium. GTDB lineage: Bacteria > Patescibacteriota > Minisyncoccia > UBA6257 > 2-01-FULL-56-20 > JAKAGE01. The sequence continues at coordinate 6,578 of JAKAGE010000011.1, read as the reverse complement.
GGCGCCGAACCTGAACAGTCCGCTCTCCGGTCCCATGACCTCGAGCGTGACGATCACGGTCGGCGGTACGGGCGGCGGCGGGGGAGGCGGCCAGGTGCTCGGCGCAAGCACGAGCACGGGCGAGGTCCTTGGCGCAAGCTGCGGACTCTATCTCACGTCGTACATCCATCCGGTGCGCAAGGATCTGAACGATCCCGCGCAGGTGAAGAAGCTCCAGGTATTCCTTAATCAGAACCTCGGGCTCGATCTTCCGGTATCGGGGGATTATGACGCATCGACGATCGCCGCAGTCAACCGGTTCCAGGTGAAGTATCACACCGAGGTGTTGTCGCCGTGGGTCCCATTGGGGCTTCCGACGCAGTACACGCCGACCGGGTACGTGTACCAGTCGACGCAGCGGTGGATCAACCTCATCATGTGTCCGGCGCTCAACCTGCCGATGCCCCACCTCGTGGTGGACAACGGCGGCAAATAGCCGAACACGGACGTTCGTTCCGGATTTCCGGATACGCAATACCCTCGCAACAGCGGGGGTATTGTGTTATAATGACAAATATGGTATAATATTACCCATGAAGCGGATCATGAAATCTCTGAAGGATTACTTCATCCCCCACGAAGGAAACGAGCAGAAGCCGCACATCCTGCGGCCCCAGACCGTCGCCTTCGTGGTCGTGGTGGCGCTCGTCGCCGAAGCGGCGTTCGTATTCGGTGCGAAATACATCATTCCATCATCGAAGCTGTTCGGCATCATCCAGGTGAATGCGCTGATCGACGAGACGAATCAGAGCCGGACGGAGAACGGGTTGCCGCCGCTCCAGGTGAGTCCGCTCCTCATGGCTGCGGCGCAGGAGAAGGCGAACGACATGGCGACGAAAGGATATTTCGCGCATACGAGCCCCCAGGGCCTTACGCCGTGGTATTGGTTCGAGAACGTCGGGTACAGCTTCAGCTATGCGGGTGAGAACCTCGCCGTCAACTTCGCGGATTCGCAGGACGTGACGAACGCATGGATGAACTCGCCCGAGCACCGTGCGAACATTCTGGACACGAACTACACGCAGATCGGCATGGCGGCCGCGCAGGGCGTCTTCAACGGCCAGCCGGCAACATACGTCGTCGAGGAATTCGGGACGCCGGCCGCCGCGCCGGTCGCATTCGTGAACGCGGCGAGCGCCGCATCGATCCCAACCACGGCGCCGCAGCCGCCGGTCGTGACCGCGGCGCCCTCAAAGACCGCCACGGCAGCCCCGGCCGCCGCGCCCAAGAAAAGTGCGGTAGCGCCGGAGGCGGTCGCGGTCGTGCCGACGATCGTCGCGATGCAGGACGCAAAGACATCAAGTTCGCAGCAATCGTTCGTTGCCGTGAAAGCGGCCGCAGCGGCCGTCACGCCTGCCGGAGCAACGAGCACGCAGGGCGGGGCAGTGCCGGCGAATGCGTCCGCACCGATTCCGCAGCAGAGCAATTTCATCCAGGCGCTTTTTTCCAATCCGAAGGCGCTCGCGAACGATTTCTATATCTTCCTGATGCTCCTCTTCTTCGCGGCGCTCGGCATTAATGTCTTCGTCAATATCCGCACCCAGCATCCGCGGCTCATCGCCGGCGGGCTCGCCGTCATCGTCGTTGCGGGGCTTTGCGTGATGCTCAACCAGAACATCGGCTTCCTTCAGGCGGTGGTGCTGTAGGATCGTCCGAATAATATCCTCCGTCAGAATATGCGGGTTTGCCCGCGGGGGTTTTTGGAATTACAATCGTAGCAAACGAACGCGCCACCCGGGCGATCCCTCCCCATGCCGTCCTCTACCACCGAACTCATCAAGGGCAAGCTCGATATCGTGGATTTTCTGCGGGGATATCTCACGCTCGTGCCGGCAGGGAAGAATTTCAAGGCGCTTTGTCCGTTCCATCACGAGAAGTCGCCGTCGTTCAGCATCTCGCCGGAGCGGCAGCGGTGGCACTGCTTCGGCTGCGGCGCGGACGGGGACATCTTCGGCTTCGTGATGAAGTACGAGAATATGGAGTTCGGCGAGGCGATGCGCATGCTCGCGGAGAAGGCGGGCGTGGAGCTCCGGCACGAGAATCCCGCCGAGTACCGCTACACGGGCCTGCTCTACGACCTGAACGATCAGGCGAAGAAATTCTTCGTGAAGGCGCTCGCGGCGGCGCCGATCGTCAAGCAATATCTCGCAGAGCGTGGGCTTACGCCCGCAACCATCGAGGAGTTCGAGCTCGGCTGGGCGCCGAACGAGCCGGAGGCGCTCTCGATGCAGCTCTTGAACGGCGGCGCGTCGCCGCAGGACCTCCTGCAGGCCGGGCTCTCCCTTAAGACGGAGCGCGGGCTGATGCTCGACCGTTTCCGCGCGCGCATCATGTTCCCGATCCATAATCATCTGGGCAAGGTGGTCGGCTTTACCGGCCGCATCCTGCCGCAGTTCGACACGTCGAATGATCCGAAGGCATCGTATGTGACGGCGAAATACGTGAACAGTCCGGAGACGCCGATTTTTCAAAAATCGCGCCTTTTGTACGGATTTTGGAAGTCGAAGGACGCGATCCGGGAGGAGAAGCGCGCGGTGCTTGTCGAGGGGCAGATGGATTTTTTGATGAGCTGGCAGAGCGGCGTGCGCAACGTGATCGCATCGTCCGGCACGGCGCTCACATCCGACCATCTGCGCGCGGTGCGGCGCCTGGCGGATGAGCTCATCATCTGTTTCGATTCGGACACGGCCGGCGCCGATGCCGCCGAACGGGGGATCGATCTCGCTGAGGCGAACGACTTTGCAGTGAAAGTGGCGACATACCGGGGATTCAAGGATGCGGCCGAGGCGGCAAAAGCCGACCCCGGGAACGTGCGCCGTACGGTGGACGCCGCGGTCCCTGCGCCGGAATTCTATTTTGAAAAATATCTGCCGCCGGCGGAACCTGGCAGGCGCCTCGACCCTGGCGCGCTCACGACGCGCGAGATGCTGGGCAAGCTCCGCACGGTTCTGCTGAAGCTGAAGCGTATTGCGAGTCCGGTCGAGCAGGAGTATTGGATGAAGGAGCTCGCGAAGCGCACGGGCATCGAAGAGCGCACGCTCGAGGCGGAAGCGGAGCGGGCGATGGCCGGCGGCGCGGCGGCGGTATTCGAGCGGGCGCCGGGCGCATCGGAGGGCCCCGCGGGGCAGCAGGAAGGCGCCGCGACGCGCCGCCGGGTCTCGCGCCAGGAGCTGATCGCCGAGGATCTTCTCGCGCTCGCGCTCGCGCGCAACAACTTCGCGCTCATCGAGGATTGCCGCGAATTTTTTACGCCTCAGCAAAAGGAGATGTACGAACTGCTCAAGTCGGGAAAGCGCAAGAGCGACGACCAGGCGCTCGATGCGGTCCTCGGGCTCATTGTGCTGCGCGACCAGACCGCCGCAGGTGGACTGTCCGATCTCGATGTCGCATCGCTCAAATCCGGCCTTGCGCAGGAATATTATAGAGAGCGGCGCAAGGTGCTCGCGCTCGCGGTGCGCAACGCCGAGGCGCGCGGCAACGATGCCGAGCTCGCCGCCGCGCTCGCGGAACTCGCAACGCTTCCGGGAGGAGGGGAGTGATCCTTCCTATAACGGATATATAGGATGGTCTATGCCGCTACTCCCGTCCGCATCCGCGCTTGCAAATCTGTAATAAACGGGGCATAATTCGGTATATATTTTCATGCGTTCGTCTTGTGCGGCGACGCGCGCCGGCCAGGAACGGATGGAGCGAGGATCAGAAGACGTCATATGCAAAAAAAGCATTCCGGGAAAACTTTGAAAAAGAAGTCCGCCGTCAAGCGGACGCTCAAGAAAAAAGGGTCGTTGGCCGCAAAGGCAAAACGGCCGGTTTTGCGCGGGGCGCACGGGGGAAGGAGGGGAGCGGCCAAGAAGGCGCCGCCGGCCGCCAAAGGGAAAAAGGGCGCCAAGCCGTCGAAGGGCGATAAAGCCATCAAGGCGAATGCGAACGAGATCAACGAGCTTATCGAGCGCGGCCGCCCGCGCGGTTTCGTGACCGATAACGAGATCCTCTATTATTTCCCGAAGATCGAGGACAGCGTAGAGCTGCTTGACGAGATCTACGATCGCCTTGAGAAGGCGGGCATCAAGGTCATCGAGACATCGGCGCTGATCGACTTTTCGAAAGAGAGCAAGGAAGAGACGTTCGATGATTCGATGGCGTTCGAGGGCGACGTGCCGGATGCGGTGCAGATGTACCTCAAGGAGATCGGCCGTACGCCGCTCCTTTCGAAGGACGAGGAGCGCGAGCTCGCGAAGCGGGCCGAGAAGGGAGATGAGGATGCGCGCCAGAAGCTCATGAAGGCGAACCTGCGCCTCGTGGTCTCGATCGCGAAGCGCTACGTGAACCGGACGCCGCACCTTTCGATCCTCGACCTCATCCAGGAGGGGAACATCGGCCTGTCGCGCGCGGTCGAAAAGTTCGACTATCGCCGCGGGTTCAAGTTCTCGACGTACGCCACATGGTGGATCCGCCAGGCGATCACCCGCGCCCTTGCCGACCAGTCCCGCACGGTGCGCATCCCGGTGCACATGGTGGAGACGATCTCAAAGTATACGCAGGTCCGGCGCCAGCTGATCCAGGAGCTCGGCCGCGACCCGCTCGCGGAGGAGATCGCCGCGGAGATGGGCGTGGACGTGGAGAAGGTGCGCCATATCCAGAAAATTTCGCAGGAGGTACTGTCCATCGAAACGCCGATCGGCGACGAGGAAGATTCCACGCTATCGGACTTCATTCCCGATGAACGCAATGCCACCCCGTCCCAGCTCACCGCGCGCGCGATGCTGCGCGACCTCATCAAGGAGATCATGATCGATCTCACGGAGCGCGAGCAGCAGATCCTCAAGATGCGTTTCGGGCTTGACGACGGCATCAGCCACACGCTCGAAGAGGTAGGAAAAGCGTTCGGCGTCACGCGCGAGCGCATCCGCCAGATCGAGGCGAAGGCGCTCGAGAAGATCCGCGAGCACGGGAAGGCCGCGGCGCTCGAAGGGTTCGACAGTCTGGGATAGATGCGGCAGGATGTCCGGGAGCGGACATCCTGTTTTCATTCGTTGAAATATTTTGCGCGGTCCGTGTCGATGAGCGAGACGATCTGTTCGAAGAGCGTCCGGATCTCCGATTCGTCGTCGATCCGCTCGCGCTTGTTGCGCACGACGCGGTCGAAGGCGAGATTCTTCTGTTTCCACGTCCTGCCTTCCTGGATATAGATCGTAATGACGGGGATGAGCTTGTCGAGCCGGTAGACGAAGCGGCTTTCGCTGTCCGCGCGCTCCTCATACCGCTCGATCGTCCGGTGGAGGTCCGAGAATTCCGGGAATTCTCGCCTGATCCGCTCCTGCGCATCGTGTTCGCGCGCGGGCTTGGACCGCGTTGCGTCCTCGTCGTCGGTATAAGCGTAGGTGTCCCCGGCATAGATCTCGACGAGGTCATGGACGAGGGCGTACCTGAGCACGGCGTTCCGGTCGAGGTCGAGCGCGAGCGAATCGACAAGGTACCATCCGAGCATGGCGAGCAGATAGCTGTGCTCCACGTCGTTCTCCCAGCGGTCTTCGCCGGGAACGTGGATCACGCGTTCCACGCGCTGGAACGCGTGCATGAGCTTCGTGAATGCGATGGCGCGGTCGATGTCCGGGGTGGGCATAGGAGAAGTATATACCGCTGGAAAAAAGCGATAAACAACGCTACTATAACACTCATGGAATTGGCTGAAGTGCGCAAGAAATATCTGGAATTTTTCGCGTCCCGCGGGCACAAGGTGATCCCGTCATCGCCGCTCGTGCCGGAGAACGACCCCTCGACGCTTTTCACAAGCTCGGGCATGCAGCCGCTCGTGCCGTATTTGTTGGGCCAGACGCATCCGGAAGGCCGGCGGCTTGCCGATTCGCAGAAAAGCTTTCGCGCCGACGACATCGACGAGGTGGGCGACAATCGCCACACCACATTCTTTGAGATGCTTGGCAATTGGTCGCTTGGCGATTACTTCAAAGCGGAGCAGCTGCCGTGGTTCTTTGAATTTCTGACCGGCGATCCGGCGAAGGGATGCATCGGGCTTGACCCTGCGCGTCTGTTTGTGACGGTTTTCGCGGGCGACGACGAGATGAAGATCCCGGCGGATGAGGAGTCGGTCGCGATCTGGCAGAAACTTTTTGCGGATAAAGGCATCGAAGCGAAATACGTTGCGCTCGGGTCGGAAGAGAACGGCGCCCGTGTCGGCATGCAGGGCGGCCGGATATTTTCATATGACGTAAAGAAGAACTGGTGGTCGCGCTCCGGCGTTCCGGCAAAGATGCCTGCAGGGGAGCCGGGCGGCCCCGATTCGGAAGTGTTCTATGACTTCGGCGAGACGGATGAAGGCGGCATGCCGCGGCACAGCGCCGGTTTTGGCGCGCACTGCCATCCGAACTGCGACTGCGGCCGATTTCTTGAGATCGGCAACAGCGTGTTCATGGAGTATAAAAAGCGCGAGGACGGCAGTTTCGAAAAGCTTGCCCAGCGTAATGTGGATTTCGGCGGCGGGCTTGAGCGCATCGCGGCGGCGAGCATCAACGAGATCGGAA
>JAKAGE010000062.1 GCA_021817655.1 bacterium | reverse complement strand
TTGCGTTTTTATTATTTCCCTCCATGCATATTTATTAAATATTCTTTAAAATCCTGATGACCTTTTTGTAATCCATCCGCTTCGGGCCGATCGCGAAAATGGAGACCGTCGCATCGTCGATCTGGTAGCTGCCGCCGATCACCGAAAGGTTTTCACTCGTCGTCACCGGGCTCTTCTTTCCGATGAAGATCTGCGGCCCTTCGGCTGGAACGAGCTTCGCCGCCGCGCGCGGGATGCGGCCGTCCACCTCCTCGAAATCGCGGATGACCGACCGGATGCCGGTCGCGTCCTGCCAGTCGAGATGGTCGACCAGATGCTGAAGGCCGGCCTTGTACACCGCTTCGCGCGTGAGATCCGCGCAGATCGAGAGCAGGCCGAGCTGAGCGGACAGCTCGCTCGACAAGTCGGAGAGCGCGCGTTCTTCGATGAGTTCCCGCAGCTCGTTCCGGCGGGCGTTATTCGCCGCTCTTGCCGCCTCAAGGAGGCGCGCGGCAAAGAACTCATACCCGCGGTCGGTCGGCACGCGTCCGGCCGAATGATGAGGCTGTTCAAGATAGCCGAGTTCCTCGAGTGCATCAAGCTCCAGGCGGATCATTGCGGGCTTGATGCCGAAGTCATAACGATCGTACAGCAGACCCGAACTCACCGGCTCGCCGGTATTGATAAATTCCTGGATCACCGATTCGAGAATCTGCGCGGTTCGGTCGGTCATTACGTATGGAAGGTCGATGCTTATGAGGATCGCCGATCCTCACCGTCAATTGTAACCCGCGTTTGGCAATCGCGTCAAGTGATTGCCAATCAATACAATATGCATTGACCGAACGATGCGGGCGATGATATGGTACCCGTGGCACCCAGCCCCATCAGGAGGAAATCAGTGGCGGAAGGACCGTACATCGATACCAGAGGCATGCTGCCCGGCCAGGAGGTTCGCTATATCCATCCAAAAACCAGGAGGGAGCGAACAGGGATCATTCGCGAGGTCTATACGCACTCCGTCGTGCTGGATGACGGCTTAGCCATCGGCGCTCCGCTGATCATTTCCTGTTATCATCCAAAAGCCGGATCGCTCCCCATGCCGCCGTCACGCGATCCTCAGATCCGGCATCGGGGAGTCGGAAAACCGTTGTATCGGAAATGATCGGGAACGATGAGCGCCTTCTTTTATTGGAAGGCGCTCGATTCACATTTGCACGCACGCGTCCCGACCGCTCGGCCGCGCCGGGCGCGTTCCCAAGGTCACGCCGGGAGGCTCCCGCGTTCTGCGTCCAACGGATTCGGGCGCTCGAAGCGCGAGGATTCCGCCTGTGCGACGACGCGGACCATCGTCCGCAGCGCTTCGAGCGGATAGTTGCCGCTCGCGGTCTCGTCGGAGAGCATCACCGCATCGGTGCCGTCCCAGACGGCATTCGCGATATCCGACACCTCGGCGCGCGTTGGGCGCGCGTGGTCGACCATCGACGTGAGCATCTGCGTGGCCGTGATCGTCCCTTTGCCGTACCATCCGGCGTGGCGAATGAGGTTTTTCTGGATGAACGGGATCTTTTCCGCCGCGATCTCGATGCCAAGGTCCCCGCGCGCGACCATGATCGCATCCGACGCGCGGATGATCTCGTCGATGTTCTTCACGCCGAGCGCGGTCTCTATTTTCGCGATGATCGTCGCCCGAGGACCGACAATCCGCCGCAGTGCCGCAACATCGCCTGCCGTCTGCACGAAAGAGATGGCGAACATGCGCACGCCATGCTTCAGCGCGAATCGCACATCCTTGATGTCCTTCCGGGTAAGCCCCGAATTCGAAAGTTTGGTGTTCGGGAGATTGACGCCTTTGCGGGAGTAAAGCGTTCCGCCGCGCGTGACGCGCGCCGTGATCCGGGTGCCCGCGATACGGATGATCGCGAGCTCCATATCGCCGTTCGCAAGGTAAATGATTTCGCCTCGCCGCACATCACGGTGCAGCCGCGGGCTGTCGATGAAGATCGTGCGCGGATCGTCGCGCTTCGTCGAAAAGGTGACGAGCGCTCCCTCGATAAGCCTCATTCCCTCCGGCGGCAGTTCCCCGACGCGGATGCGCGGCCCCTGCAGATCCTGCATGATCGGAATCGGGCGCGTTACGCGCCGTGACGCGGCCCTGAGGCGCTTTTGATACAAAAGAAAATTCTTCTCCGTACAATGGGAGAAGTTCACGCGGGCGATATCCATCCCCGCTTCCGCGAATTTGCGGATCATATCCGCCGAATCCGACGCCGGCCCTATCGTTGCGATGATCTTGGTGCGCATTGTAATGCTATTTGCCCTCCTGCTTTTTTTTCTTTCGCTGCGGCGGCTCCACCGTCGCCGTGAGGTGATTTACCAGCTCGATGATCCCCACGATCCCGTTCGTGGTACGCGCCATGGCCGAATCCTTCCCGGCCGTCATCTCGGTCAGCGACCGGACGACGCCATCCGGACACTCATAGAACACGCGATCGTGCCAATAGGCCCGGGATCCCAGCACGGGATAGTCCTCCATGATCGCCTCGATGTTCCGCGTATAGCGCCACGCGAGCCGCTCGCGATACTGCGGCATGAGCAGGATCGCGCTGCGCTTCTCGTCGCGGATTTCCCGGGCGAATGCGCCGAACGTTTTCGCGTTCGTCAGGTTTATCGCGCCGTTCGGCTCGAACGCATGACGGTCCCCGCCCGCGACGAGCGGCACGCCGAATTCGTCGCCAAGCGCCTTCACCCGGTCGTTCACGGCGTGCGGCTGGAGCGCGTTGATCTCAAGCGCGTGCACCACCGGCCGGTGGCGCTCGAGAAACTTCCGAACGGTCGACCCATGCATCGAATGGCCGATCCTCCCTTGGTCCACGAACGGATGATTGAGCACGATGAGCGCCCCCGGATCCGCCGCGATCTCGTCCAGGATGTCGCGCACCGCATCGCCGCCCGAAGGAACAGCCGTGATCGCGCGAAGACGGCCAAGCAATGACGCCGCCTGATCCGCAGGAATGTTATGGATACCGATATGGAAGATCGCCGCTTCGTACGGCGCGGTCCACTCGAGCGAGACGATCCCGCGTCCGATGCATGCCGCGATCTCGTCATGGTCGGTGATCGAAACGATCGGTTCCATGCCCTCATTCCTGATCTGCCGGGATTCGATGAAATAGGCCGTGTCCGGCGATATCGGCGAAGTCCAATATCCCCGATTGTAATCGATGTCGTCGTTCCACTTCCGGCGATAGCGCCGCTCGAGGATCCGCATCAGATACGGCAGGACGTGGGTCTTTTTGATCGCAGAAGGAAGAAAGCCAAGGTTCTCATGGGATTCCCACGTGTGGCCATGCAGGGAAACGCCCGTCGCATATGCAGGACGAGCTTTTTCCTCCCAAGTGGCATAAATTTGGGTCTTTGCCGACCGATGAGCTTCCATAATGGCGTACCGCTATCATATCAGATTTCCCCCGCATAAGGAATACGGCGGACAATATGAAAGGCGCATCCCAAAGGGATGCGCCGAACTTTATCTTACCGAGAGGAAGAGGAAATCGGTCGCTTCCTCGTTCCCAAAATCAACAAGTACAACGCGATTATCGCTCGCACGACGGCAGTACTGGTCCCGCCTGATGTATTCGACGGAAACGTCGGGACGGCATTCGAACGGGCACTCGGCCACGAACTCCGCATGCGAAACGGGGATGCCTCGCTCTTGGATAATGACCAATCCCCAGAAAAGCCGTCCATACACCCGCATGACACGCGGGTCGCCAGGAAAGCGCCGGGAATAGCGATGTTCGTTCCGATTTGCCGAAAGCCCGACGAACATGCTTTTTCCCGCAGCCGCAACAGGAGCATGCCCATGGCGCCGCAAAAGCGCCGTTCGCGCATCCTTCGAGACAAGGAATGCGCAACACTTGACCACTACGTGCAAAACCCTGATCCGTGCAACCTTCACGGCAAGATC
>JAKAGE010000061.1 GCA_021817655.1 bacterium | reverse complement strand
AATTGCTCGATTACATCCCGGAAGAGCGCCTGGATGACGTGATCTATTTCGATCCGTCGGACATGGAATACCCGATCGCGTTCAATCCGATGGAGCAGGTGAATCCCGAGTTCCGGCATCTCGTGGCGTCCGGCCTTATGGGCGTGTTCAAGAAAATCTGGGTGGATGCGTGGTCCGCGCGCATGGAGTATATATTGACGAACACCCTGCTCGCCCTGCTTGAACTGCCGAACTCGACCGTGCTCGGCGTACTGCGCATGTTCGCCGAACCGCCGTACCGCAAGAAGATCGTGGACAACCTGCAGGATCCGGTCATCAAGGCGTTCTGGCAGAACGAGTTCGCGCGGTACTCGCAGAAGCTCGAGACGGAAGCGCTTGCCGCGATCCAGAACAAGGTTGGCCAGTTCGTTTCGAACCCGCTCATCCGCAACATTCTCGGCCAGCCGCGTTCGACGATCAACATGCGCGAGATCATGGATACGGGAAAGATCTTCATCGCAAACCTCTCGAAGGGCAAGATGGGCGAGGACAATTCCGCGCTTCTCGGCGCGATGATCATCTCGCGCCTCCAGCTCGCGGCGATGTCGCGCGTCGACATGCCGGAGGAGCGCCGCCGCGATTTCTATATGTATGTCGACGAATTCCAGAACTTCGCGACGGATTCGTTCGCTTCCATCCTTTCCGAGGCGCGGAAATACCATCTTTCGCTCACCCTCGCGCATCAGTATATCGGCCAGCTCGTCACGAGCGACGGGAATACGAAGATCCGCGACGCGGTGTTCGGCAACGTCGGCACGATCGTTTCGTTCCGCGTGGGCGCCGCCGACGGCGAATTCCTCGAAAAGGAGTTCATGCCGGAGTTCCTCCAGAACGATCTCGTGAACCTTGCGAAATACACCGCATACATAAAGCTGATGATCGACGGCGTCGCATCGAAGCCGTTCTCCATGTCGACGCTCGCGCCCCAGCCCGCGCCGCTCCAGTCGTACCGGGATATCATCATCAAGAACACCCGGCAGCATTACGGCACGCCGCGCAAGGTCGTCGAGGAGCGCATCGCGAGCGAGTGGGCGACGCAAAGCGATGCGGCGATCGACGAGAAGCTGGGCCGGCGCAACGAGCGGCCGCTCGCGCAGGTGCTGCGTCCGGGCGGATCGCCGGCGTCCCCGCGCCCGCCGCGCGCCGCAGGGCCGTCATCGATCGCGCCCCGCGTTTCACGCCCGCTGCCGCCGGCGCAGCCGATGCCGTTGCCGGAACAGCGTGCGCGCGCGGGAGCCGAAAAGGATATCCGTCCCGTTGCTCCCGCTCCGGCTTTGACTCCGGCTCCTGCTTCGGTTTCCGCTCCCGATTCCGCGCCGCAGCCGCCGAAGGAAGAAGCATCCGCACTCTCTGTGCCGGCGGAGCGGCATGATGTTCGGCGCGAAGATGAGCGTTCTTCGGCGGATGCGGCGCCGCTCGTTGCGCCCGAAGAAGAGTCCGTGGCAGCGCCCGCCCCTTCCGCGCCGAAGCAATTCGCCCGTCCGAAGGTTGATATCGAAGAGCTCCGCCGCTCGATCACGGAATCCCTGAAGAAGCAGTCGGAGGGCGGGGAAGGGCCGTCCGAAGGTCCCGAAAGCGGAACGAAATGAAGCGATTCCATATTCTGACCATTTTCCCCGGCATGTTCGATTCGTACATCGATGAATCGCTTTTTCGGCGCGCCCGGAAAGAAAAGATCGTTGCGGTCAAAACATACGATATCCGCGCATTCACTGCGGATAAGCATCGCAAAGTGGATGACCGGCCCTTCGGCGGCGGGCCCGGCATGGTGCTCAAGGTGCAGCCGGTCTTCGCTGCGGTAACGCGGATCAAGGATGCGATCGCGCGCCGGCGGACGAAGAATCGTAACGGGCGCGGCGTGCGGATCCGCGTCATTCTTTTTTCCACGCGCGGCACGCGCCTCGATGCGGCGATGGCGCGCCGTCTTGCGCGCTACGACGATCTTGTCCTTATTTGCGGGCGCTATGAAGGCGTCGATGAGCGTGTGGCCCGATATATCGCCGACGAGGAGGTGTCGGTGGGCGATTATGTGCTTTCCGGCGGCGAGATCCCGGCGCTCGCGCTCATGGAAGCGGTAAGCCGCCATGTGCCCGGGTTCGTCGGCAAGGAGGAGTCGCTCGAAGAGGTGAACGGCTCGTTTCCGACCTACACGCGCCCGGAGGCGTTTTCGCCGGGGAAAGGAAGGGCATGGAAGGTTCCGGAGGTCCTGCTCTCCGGGAATCACAAGAAGATCGCGGAGTGGCGGAAGAAGTTCGAAGGAGATCGAGCGTGAAGTAGGGTTTTTATATTCTCTTAATCCCGCCCGGGTATGATGGTGCTGATATGCAAACCATGCGGGCGGGGGATCTTGCGTTCGGTGCCGCCGCGGCGTTCATGGCCGGGGTGTTCGCGGCGAACGAGCATTGGAATATCGTTGTTCTATCGCTCGCCGTAGGCGTCGCGGTCTGGGCGGCGGGCGCGTTCATGCCTGCGATGGGAGATGCGCGGCGCTGGGCCCTGCTTGCTGCCGCGATTTGTTTTGCGGGGGCGTTCTATTATTCGGCGTTCACCGTATGGCGGACCATGCGCACGAAGCTGCCGTATGGCAAAGATGCGGCGTTTTTCGGCGTCGTGGCGGAAGAGCCGAAGCCGACCGCCGCAGGCGATTACCTGTTGTTCCCCTTGGCGCTCCGACCGCCGTATGCGGGCACGATCGATGTTTTCGTGCCGTCGTACGACGATTTCCATTATGGCGATTTCATCTGGGTGCAGGGGAATATTGAAGCGCCGCCGCCCGGGAGCGATGAGCTTCCTGCAATGTTCCGGCCGTCAGCGCATCTTGTGGCGCGGCACGACGGATGGGCGTGGAAGGAATGGGTGACCGCACTCAAGGCATCGATCGCCGTTCGGTTCGCTCGCGCCCTCCCTCCGGACCAGGCGGCGCTGCTTTCGGCGATCGTCCTTGGCCAGGCGGGCACCGTCGGCGCAATGATGAAGGCGCAGATGGAAGCGTCGGGGACGTCGTACATCATCGGCATGTACGGGTTCAAGATCGCCATCATCACGTCGGCGATCGATTCGTCCCTCAAGGACCATCTGCCCCGATGGTGCTTGATCGGCATCACGGCGGCGGCGATGGCGGTTTTCACCGCCGCGTCCGGTGCGAACATCTCCGTCATGCGCGCGGCCATGATGGGCGCATTCGGCCTCGCGGCCCGCGCGACCCGCCGCTTGGGGAGCCCGCGCAATGCGCTTGCGCTTTCGGCGCTCCTCATGGTCCTTGCCGATCCGACGCTTACGACGAATGCGGCGTTCCAGCTCTCGTTCCTCAGCTACGGGGGCATCTATTATCTGAAGGATCCCATCAATGCGTTGTTCGGCTGGCGGGGGGAAGGGTTCCTGCAGTGGAAACAGCATGCGATGCTTTCGCTCGCGACGAACCTGGCGATCGTGCCGGTCGTCATGAATACGTTCGGCGGATTTTCACTCGCCTCGTTCCTCTCGAACGTGTTCATTATGATCCCGTGGGTCGCGCTGCTTGCATGCGGCGCGCTTATTGCCGCCGCCGGCGCCGCCGCGCCGCCGGTCGCGTTCATCGCCGCGAAAGTGGCCGGCATTTTTCTGATGTACGAGCTGTCGGTCATCAAAATGTTCGCGGCCATCGACATTCCGATTCCCGCAGTATTCGGCGCCGTTCCCGTGGTCATGCTCTACTACGGGCTGCTTGTCATCGTTGCGCATTATTATCGCCCCGATCGCCGCCCGCCGGCGGGCGGCGGCATTTTATGATGCCGCGCCGGGACGGCTATCGGCGCAGGACGGTCATTAACATGGCGAGCGCGATCGCGCTCTTCTGCGCAATCATGCTCGATGCCGTCATCTGGCAGTGGATCGTCGCCGGATGGGCCGGCGCCCCGCCCCGCCCCGGGATCCATT
>JAKAGE010000060.1 GCA_021817655.1 bacterium | reverse complement strand
ATCTGGTGCAAGGTTGAGGGAGGCGGTCGCCGGAGTGGAAGCCGCTGCGGTGGCGGCCGTTTGCGCGGGTGCCGGGGTGATGACCGCAGTATCGGCCTTAATAGCGGTCGGATACGCCAAAAGTACGCCGACCGTCAGAACCTTGAGAAAATCGCTTATTTTTCCAACAAAAAACGCCCTGCGGGCATTTAAATGGTTACTCATTCACTTGTTCCTCCATCTTAGCAGACGAGGGGTGAAAAGTCAATGCCTTTAAGCAAGTATGCTCCGGAAAGCCCGAAATATCTCTATTTTTAGTGATTTTGCCCTTCTTGTACGGTTTGGAGAAAGTCTTCAACGATCGCCCGTACTTCGGCGGCGTTCGAGGCGTCCATGAGCCGGATTCGGAGCTCTTTTGCCCCCGCGAACCCCCCGAATTCGGTGGTATATGACTTATAATGCTTCTTCATCACCTCGAAATTCTTGATCCGGCCCATTTGGCCGACATTCTTTGCGTCATTGCTTCGATAAAGTTCCTCAAAAAGCTCGGTATGAGCTATCAAACGAAGGAGCCTTTCCTGAAGGGAGGGGATCTTCCGGGAGAAGAACCAGGGATTTCCGAATGCCCCCGCACCGACCATGAATCCGTCCATTCCTGCACGGGCGGCTTTTTGGCGGCCATCATCCATGGAGGAAACGTCGCCATTGCCCAGGATGAGGGTTTTTGGAGAGATGCGGTCCCGAAGGGCGACGATCCTGGGCGCCAACTCCCAGTGGGCAGGCACGGCGGACATCTCTTTTCGGGTTCGGAGATGGACGATGAGGGCGGCTGGTTCCTCTTCGAGGAGCGCCGGGATCCATTCATCGATCTGGTCTTTATTGTAGCCGATCCTTGTTTTTACCGATACAGGAAGGCCGCCTGCGCCGTTTTTTGCGGCACGGACGATCTTTTTGGCCCGTGCAGGGTCCTTGATAAGCCCGGCCCCCGCTCCGGACCGTTCAACGCCGCTATCGGGGCATCCCATATTGATATCGATCCCGTCGAAGCCGAGCTCTTTTATGAATGGCCCGACCGCTTCGAACTGTTCCGGCTTGCCGCCGAAGATCTGGGCCACGATCGGATGCTCTCCGGGGGTGAACCAGAGATCGGGGAGGAGCCGTTCGCGCCCGTCCGAAAGAAGGCCTTCAACGGAGACGAATTCTGTCCAAAGGACGTCGGGTCTGCCGCATTCCGCGAACATGCGGCGGAACGCTTCGTCGGTGACGTTCGCCATGGGCGCGAGCGCGGCGATCGGGCGCGGGAGCTCCTTCCAGAAGTCATTTTTGACGGCATATGCCGGATTTTTTCGCTGATTGAGCGCTTTCTTCATATGTATAAAAATCGGCATGCGGCTTCGTGGTCGGGTGACCGCGGAGGCCGCATGCCAAATGGAGGACCGCACCCGGAGGATATGCGCATCCGAGGGGATGCCTAATGGCAGTGTATCTGATTTATAAGATTTTTACCACTCCCGGCATAGGATGGGGAGGTGAACAAACGGATAAGGAATAGTGCGATGATTATTGCCGCATTGACGCTCGCGGCGCTTTCTGCAGCGGCAATCGGCCGTTCGGCCGTCGGATTGCGTGAAGCCGGGAATCCCCCGAACGAAGCGCTCTCGCTCATTGTCGAGCCGGACGACGGCATCGCGCCCGTGCTTGGACCGATCCGCGGGGCATCGCGGTCGATCGATCTTGTCATCTACGAACTCGACGATCCCGGGATCGAGGAGGCGCTGGCGGACGCGGCCGCGCGCGGCGTCGCCGTGCGGGTGATCCTGAGCGCCGGCTATGACGGCGCATCATCCACGATGAACGCCGACGCATACGACTTTTTGCGGGCGCATGGCGTGGCGGTCCGGTGGTCGCCGGGATATTTTTCGCTTACCCACGAGAAAGCGCTCATGATCGACGGGGTCCGCGCCATTATCATGACATTCAATCTGGTGGCGAAATACTATGCGACGGGGCGGGACTTCGGAATCGGCGATGATGATCCGCGCGATGTTTCGGCGATCGAGCGGACGTTCGCGGCCGACTGGAGCACTTCCGGGGAAGGGCGCGAAGGCAACAACGGGGCGCAGGGCGATGATCTTCTCTGGAGTCCCGGCGCCGAGGAGGCGCTGCTCGATCTTATCCGGGGGGCCCGCCGATCGCTTGCCGTCTATAACGAAGAGATGGCGGACGGAGCGGTGACGAAGGCGCTCATCGATGCCGCCCTGCGCGGCGTGTCGGTCGAAGTGGTCATGACCGGATCGTCGCAATGGAAGTGGGCGTTCGCGGAGCTCGCGACGGCGGGGGCGCAGGTGCGCGTTTTCGCTGACGATCCCTCGGCGCCGCTCTACATCCACGCAAAGGCCATCGTCGCGGACGCCGGCATGCCGGGCGCCCGGGCGTTCGTCGGATCGGAGAATTTTTCCACAGCGTCGCTTTATGATAACCGCGAGCTGGGCATTGTGACGATCGATCGGGGAGTCGTCGCGGGCGTTGCGAGGACGTTCGCGGCCGACTGGCGGGCCGCCCGGCCATTCGTCATGCCCTGACGGGATCGAGGAGCCGATAGGCGAGGAGCTTCAGGCGGTCGTTCACAAAGAACCATGCGACGGCGTAGATCCATACGAATGCCGCCCATCCCCAGCCGAGCGGCGTCATGAAAAAACCGTAGACGGCGATAAGGAGCGCCGCGACCTGGCTTGCGAGCACCGCAAAAAACAGCGCTCTCCCGGGGCGGCGGGACCAGAAGGGGCCGCGGGTACGCGTGATGAAGATGGTGAGCTGGCCGGCGACAGCGAGTTTGAGGTAGATGAGGGACTGCACGAGGGCCCGGTCGAGATGGAATACTGTCTCGGCGAGGTAAAAGAGCCCGAACGAAGCAACGACGCCGATGAGGCCGAGTCCTGTCGCGACGCCGAGCACGGTCCTCATTCGCCATGCTTCCGGCCGTTCCCCGGCTGATGCATTATCGAACGCAATGGAGATGATGGAGCCGTCGTTCAGAATGGCGATGAGCACGATCATGATCGCGGTAACGGGATAGAAATTGAAGACGAGGATGGAAAGGGTCATGAAAATGAGGACGCGGACGGTTTCCGTGATGCGGTAGATCGCATAGCTTGTCATGCGCTGGAAAATGCGGCGGCTTTCTTTGAGCGCGTCGATGATGACGGAAAGGCCTGGCGTGAGGAGGGCGATGGATGCCGCCGCCCGCGCGGCGTCGGTCGCGCCGGAGACGGCAATGCCGCAGTCCGCCTTCTTGAGCGCCGGCGCATCGTTCACGCCGTCGCCGGTCATGCCCACGATGTGCCCGTGTTCCTGGAGCGAAGAGACGATGGCGAACTTATGCTCCGGGAACACCTGCGCGAACCCGTCGGCCGCTTCGATCGCGTCCGCCCGGGCGCGCTGCGCGGCATCGGTCGCGGGCGCTTTTTCCGACCCGTCTCCGAGCGAAGCCGCATCGAGTATCGTGGCGCCGAGCCCAAGCTGGCGCGCCGTCTCGCGGGCGATCGCAAGATGGTCTCCGGTAAGCATCTTCACCTTCACGCCCATCGTCTCGGCGTCCGCAATGGTCTCTTTCGCCTCTTCGCGCGGGGGGTCGAAGAGGGGAAGAATGCCGATGAACCGCCATGCATTCTCCTGTTCTGCGCGGGCGACGCCGAGCGAGCGGAATCCCCGGGCCGCGAATGCATCAACGGCTTTTTCCGCCTCGGTGCGGACCTCGTTCATGTTCGCGGCGATGCCGAGGATCACCTGCGGGGCGCCCATCGCGACAAAGAACGTCGTTCCGTCCGCGCCGCGCACCGTCGCCTCCGTCCGCTTGCGCACCGCATCGAACGGCTGGAATTTCAATATTTGGTAATTGGCAAGCGTTTTCTTGTCTGCGACGCCGCCGATGACGGCAAGATCGATCGCATCCTGGTCTTCGGCGCGGGACGCAAGCGCGCCGCAAAGGATCACTTCGTCCGGCGCCGTACCGGCGACCGTGAATGGCTGGCCGAGCGTCAGCCGGTTCATCGTGAGCGTGCCGGTCTTATCGGAGCAGAGGACGTCCATCCCTGCGAGCTCCTCGATGGCC
>JAKAGE010000059.1 GCA_021817655.1 bacterium | reverse complement strand
GCGCAGGACCTTGTTCTCTTCTTCCCCGACGCGCATTTCATGGAAATGATAGACGTTCGAGATCACCGTTGACCCCGGGCGAAGCTCGCGCATGAGCTTTCTCCCGAGCCGTTTCATGATCGGAGGGAATCCGTAGACCACCACGGCGTCATAATGCGAAAGGTCCGCTTTCCAGAAGCTTTGCCAGTGGACGATGGCCCTTCCTGCGAGGCCCGCGTTGCGGATCCTCCGGCGGGATGCGGCGACGAGCAGGGGATTTATTTCGTAGCCATGCGCTTCCGCGCCGTCCGCGGCGAGCGCGATGAGGATCCTCCCGTCGCCCGAGCCGAGGTCGGCGATCTTCTTCCCGGGTTCGGCTGCGGCGAACCGGCGGATGACGGCGACGCTCGTGGGCATCGTGGGGAAATAGATGGCTCCCGCCACCATCGGACGGAGAAGGAGATAGATCGTGGATGCCACCACGAGGCAAAGGAAAATGAAGACGAGGAGCGCGAAAAATGTCATGGCGTCGGGGTCGTTTTATGCGCGACCGGCAACGGGATGCGGGGCGTTATGCGGTCACTGAGGGTTCACAATGAACCACACCCCCTTTACACCCTGGCCGAGCGTATCGCCCGGAGCGGTGTCCTTGGAGTAGTAATAGAGCGGCATCCCGTTCCAGGTGAACTGGGAGGTTCCATCCGTGCGCCGTATCACACCCGCTCCCGCGGGCAGCATCGGCAGATTGATCGTCCCGCTGCCTGTCGTCTTCGGCCCGTACGGAGGCCACAGTGCGGCGCAAGGGCCGTAACAGACACTCGTATTCGTCGTGTCTTTCGTAAAGAGATAGAGCGTACGGCCGTTCGCATCGGTAAGATAGGTGCCGAGCGCCGTGCTCGTGCGCGTGCCGAAAAAGGCTGATCGGATCGCCGGCGCCGGCGTCGAGGTCGGGGCGGCAGGAGCCGCCGGCGCGGTCGTGCTTGCCGCCGGCGTCACGGCGGCGACGGGGGAAGCGGACGATGACGTGCCCGAAACGGCTTGCTGTGGATGTCCGGCGAACGAAACAGCGGCCCAGATCCCTAACGCGACGATGAGAACGACGAGAACAGCGATGATAATTTTTTTCATACATCCATTATACAATATTGTTGATGGCAAAGAATCTCACAATGACCATTTATGGCGACGTACAGGGCGTTGGATTCCGGGACGCGGCCTATTGGAAAGCCCGGAAACTGGCAGTCGCGGGGTTTGTCATGAACGAGCCGGGCGGAACGGTCTATATCGAGGCGGAAGGGGAAGAGGATACTCTTAAGGATTTTTTGGCATGGTGCCGGAAAGGGCCGATCAACGCAAAGGTGACAAAGATAGATGAATCGTGGGGGCCGGCGCACGGGAGGTTTTCCGGGTTCCGGATCGCATGATCGATCTGGTACAATAAGACCATGTGGCCTCAGATCAAGAGTTACCTCGTGTATTTCCTGACGGGCGGAATGTTCACCGCGCTCATCGTCGCGCTCGAGGAGCACGGGTCGCGCCTGCTTTCGGGGTTCGCCACGCTCGTGCCGGTCTTCACTCTTGTGGCGTACATCTTCATCGGGGAAACGAGCGGCGGCAGGGCGGTCGGCCAGCATGCATGGTTCGTGCTTGTCGGCACGATCATCTCGTGGGTGCCGTATATGATCCTCGTGGCATATCTCGCTCCGCGGATCGGACCGAAATATGCCATTGCCGCCGGCATGCTGGGATTCTTCGTTCTTGCAGGAGCATATCTCGGCATTGTCTATCATTATCATCTGTTCGGCGAATCATAGGCCGGCGGGCGGGCGACGATCCCTGAATTTGGTATCATAAAAGAAAGGCCGAACAACAATTGCCAAGATATCGCTATGGATATTTCATTGGTGTTGGCGCAGATCGTGGGAATTTTTCTCGTGGTCGCAGGCATTTCGATGGCTGCGAACAGCAAGGAAACCGCGGCGGTCGTCGAGGAGGCGGCGCAACACAAAGGGATCCTTTGGACGTGGGGGATCATGGCGCTCCTTATCGGAGCATCCATGGTCGTCCTGAACGATGTATGGACGCCCGGATTGCCGCTTATCGTGACCATCCTCGGGTGGCTCGCGCTCGTGAAGGGCGTGTTCATCCTCTTCTTTCCCCGTGCGGCGGGCGTGCTGTATAGGAAATGCGGGAAAAGCGGCTCGATGGTGTTTTGGGGGCTTGTCGTCCTGATCGTCGGGCTTATCCTGCTTTATTGGTAAAACGGGGCGTTTTCCCCATGCAAAACAGCCCGTGCGGCTGTTTTTGCATGATATGATGAATATGGCGGAAATGTAACATTTTGCTGGAACCGTCGTTCATTTGAGCGACAGGTATTTTGCACAAAACAAGGTCGAATTCTCATTTGAGTGAGCATAAAAACAAATCAATCAAATCATTATGAAAGGAATAAAAGCATATCTTGCATTGGCGGGAGGTCTTGCGGTAGCGGGAATGGCGGTCGTTGCGGTTTCGGCTCTGGCCCATGCCGATACGACACCCTCGGTTTCCTGCGCGGGCGCGGTTTCGGGGAATCAGGTTACGTGGACGGCAACGAGTACGGGAGGCAATGCACCGTACGCATATCTGTGGTCGGGCGCGAGCATTGCGAGCGGTACGACGAGCACGCCGGTCACGGTGACCTATGGCGCGAACGGCACGTACACAGCGGATATCCAGGTGACGGATGCGTCCTCATCGGTCGCGACGTCCAGCTGTTCGGCGGCGGTGGCCTATTATCCGACGGCAACGACGGGTACGCTCGATCTGTACACGATGGTGAATAACAGCGCGGGGGGCACTGCGATTCCGGCGGATTTCACCGTGTCGGTGAATGGCGCGAATGCGAATCCGGGTTCCTCGGTGGGTAGTGCTTCGGGAACGGCAGTGACCGTTGCCGCGAACACGGCCTACTCGATCGGCGTTTCTTCGCTCGCGAACTATACGGCAAGCATGAGCGGCAATTGCACCGGACCGGTCGCGGCGGGAGCCACGGCTTCCTGCACGGTCACGGAAACATATGGAGCGCCGACGACCACGCCTCCGGTGGTCCCGCCGACCCCTCCGCTTCCGCGGGTGAATCCTCCGACGCTTTCGATCGGTCCGAACGGACAGTTTCTGGCCCGCGGCATGACCGTGACGAGCGTCGCGTCGGGATCGTTCCAGGCAACCGTATGGGG
Source organism: bacterium (assembly GCA_021817655.1). Classification (GTDB taxonomy): domain Bacteria; phylum Patescibacteriota; class Minisyncoccia; order UBA6257; family 2-01-FULL-56-20; genus JAKAGE01. The sequence continues at coordinate 896 of JAKAGE010000059.1, read as the reverse complement.
GATCACCTACACGATCAACTGGTCCGGCAGCCTTTTCCCGCAGTTCTATTTCCGCGAGGGGAACGGCGGCAGCATGACGACCGACCCCGTGACGCAGCTTCAGGTGGGCGATGAGGTAGGCGTGTCCGGCAGGATCGACGCGACTTCGACCCCGATGGTGGTGGATGCGAACGTGGTGCGCGATTACAGCATCATGACGTTCCGCCCCGGCCTGCGCGAAGGCCAGCCCGGGAGCCCGTTCTATAACGGCGTCGGCAACGGTGGCGAGAACGGCAACGGTGCGGGACTTGGTACGAGCGGGGGGAACGGCAACGGCCCTTCGTTGAACGGTGAAGGGAGCGGCTCATCCGCGAACGTCTCTTCGCTTCAGGCACAGCTGAACAATTTGCTGAGCCAATTCCGCAGCCTTGAAAACATCTTCAATGCGCGCGGCAATGGGAACGGCAATGGGCATGGGAACGGGAGGGGAGGCGATAACTAAAACCTTCTCCCGCTGACCTTCGGGCAGTTTTTCGAGAAGCGGCCCCGCATGATGCGGGGCCGCTTCATTGGGGTATATAATCAGAGGCATGGAGGGGATGAGACGTTATGAACGGTATGCCGACGGAATCGTTGCCGTGCATTTCGTATGGACGGTCGTCGTCTTTGCAGGGGCGGTGGGCATGTTCTTTTGGCATGCCTATGCTCCCTGCGAGGCCATCGTGGTGAGCGTGACGCTTCTCGCGAGCCTTCCTTTCGGCGGGCTGTGCCCCCTTACGATGCTTGAGGAACGTTTTCGCCGGAAGATCGATCCGTCGTTCAGAAATGGCGGATCGTATATGGCATTCTATATCAACAAGCTTTTCAAGACCCGTTTTCGGGTACGGACGGTGAACATCGCGATCGGCGTTTTCTAC
>JAKAGE010000058.1 GCA_021817655.1 bacterium | reverse complement strand
CAGTACGTCACCGGGCTGGTCTCCGCACCGTGGTCGTTCTCCGTGCCGGCGAGCTCGACGGCGATGATCGCAACGTTCAAATAGGGAGAGGCCGTCACTCCTGGTGGATGCGGGCGCGGAATTCCTCGAGCTTCTTCCGGAGCGCGGGCTCGTTCCGGAGCGCGGGGTCGGCGGTGAGCGTCTGCAGCGCGGCTTCCCGGGAACGCTTTACGAGCTCGGGATCCTTGAGCGCTTCCATGGCGATGTCGGGGAGGCCGGTCTGCACGGTCCCGAAGAACTGGCCGGGGCCGCGCAGCGCGAGGTCCTTCTCGGCGAGCTCGAAGCCGTTCTTCGCGTCGAGGATCGCGCGGAGCCGCGCGTTCGCGGCGTCGGCGCGGGATTCGGCCATAAGGAAACAATATGATTGATGTTCGCCGCGCCCGACGCGCCCGCGGAACTGGTAGAGCTGGGCGAGGCCGAAGCGGTCGGCGCCCTCGATCATCATGATCGTCGCGTTCGGCACGTCGACGCCGACCTCCACGACGGAGGTCGCGACGAGGATGTCGAAATCCCGGTTTTTGAACGCGCGCATCACCGCTTCTTTTTCCTTCGGTTTCATCTGGCCGTGGAGCATCGCGACGCGGAGATCGGGGAAGACCTTTTCCGATAATTTTTCGAATTCTTCCTTGACGGACCTTAGCTCGAGCTTTTTCGCGCTCGCATCGCCTTCATCCTCCGCATCGATGCGCGGGCAGATGACGAACACCTGCCGCCCCGCGGCGACCTGCGCGCGGATGAAATCGTAGGTCGCATCGCGTTCGAGCGGGGAGACGATCTTCGTCTCGATGGCTTTGCGCCCGGCGGGAAGCTCGGTGATGAGCGAGAGGTCGAGGTCGCCGAACACGGAGAGCATGAGCGTGCGCGGGATCGGCGTCGCGGACATGCTGAGGAAGTGGGGGATCGGCGCCGTGCCGTTCTTTTTTGCCGTGAGCGCCGCGCGCTGGCGCACGCCGAAGCGGTGCTGTTCGTCGATGATGACGAGCCCGAGGGACGCGAACGCCATCCCGCGTTCGATGAGCGCATGCGTGCCGAAGGCGATCGCGATCTCGCCCTTCGCCACTTTTTCATGGAACGACGGCCGTGCGGTCTTGGCCTCGAGCCCGTCGCCGTAGCAGACATGGGCGCCCGAGCCCGTGATGAGGCCGATCGCGGGCTGTCGTTCGCCCAGCGCGAGCGCGCCCAAAAACTTTTTCATCGTCTCGAAATGCTGGCGGGCGAGGACCTCCGTCGGCGCCATGAACGCCGTCTGGAACCCGTTCTCCGCCGCGATGACCGCCGCGATCGCGGCGACCACCGTCTTGCCCGAGCCGACATCGCCCTGGAGAAGGCGGTTCATCGGGCGGGGCTTCGCGATGTCCTGGATGATCTCCCAGAGCGATTGCTTCTGCGATTGCGTGAGCGCGAAGGGGAGCCGGGCGAGCATCGCCTTCACTTCCTCGATATCCGTCGGGATCGCGGGCGCCGCTTCTGCCGCGATCTTCATCTTGCGCTGCATGTTCACGATCTGCAGGAGGAACAGCTCCTCGAACGAGAACCGCGCGCGCGCCGCGTGCGCGTCCTCGATGCGCCGGGGGAAATGGATCGCGTGGATCGCCTCGTTCAGTTCCGGAAAGCCCGCGTCCGCGAGCGCCGCGCGCGGGATCCATTCCTTGAAGGCCGGATGTTTCTTGAAAAGCTGCTGCGTCACGAACCGGATGCCGCGGGAGGTGAGCCCGCGCGTTTCGGGGTAGACGGGCACGAGCCGCGCCGTGTGGCTCATCTCCTGCCCGGCGCCGTCGCGCAGGCGCATCACCTCATAGGTGGGATTGCTCAGGTAGATCTCGCCCTCTTCGGAGATCGACGCTTTTCCGGCGAAATTCGCCGCCCGCCCGCGCTTCAGGGCGTTCGCGACGTACGGCTGATTGAACCAGATCGCGCGGATCGTGCCGGAATCGTCGGCGATCGTCGCCTCGACGATCGCCATGCCGCGCCGCCAGCTGTGCTTGGATTCCACATCCTCGATGACGCCCTGGATGGTGGCCTGCTGCCCGGGTTCGAGCTCGGCGATGGGATAGACCTTGGAGAAATCCTCGTAGCGCGCGGGAAAATGCCAAAGAAGGTCGCGCACCGTGCGGATCCCCATCGTATCGAGGCGCCGCAGGATCGGGACGCGAGCCCCCACTACTTCGAAGAGCGGTGTCTCCGGTGCTATCTGCATCGTTGAATGCGAACAGTATACCATAAAAGAAAAGGCGGCGCACTGCTCGTGGAGCGATGCGCCGTCGGGGGGGGTCAGCCGCGGATCTTTCGGAGGAATGCATTGACGGCCTTTCGGTCTTTCTTCCGTATCGCGCGGAGCTGCTTCAGGCAGGAGCGCCGGAACTGTTCCCGTTTGGACGGAAGGGAGTTTTCGCCGAGAAAATAGTTGGCGGCCTTGCGCGCGACGCGCTTCAGTTCATTGTCGGAGGTCGATCCTACGATCATGACGAGCACGACGATGGCGGTCTTGTCTTTGCAGTGATAGATCGGCTGGTTGAGGAACTCGAGAAAAATGTGCGGATTCGCCTTCGGGTTGGTTTTTCGCTTCTTAAGCGCCATATCCTCCTCCGGAAAAATATTTCGAGCGCGATCGGCGCTCTTCTGCATTCAAATTAGCATGCCGGCGTCCATCCTGCAAAAAGAACGGCACGCCGTGAGCGGGCGTGCCGGGGGAGGGGGTCAGGGAAAGGGGGTCAGGCTTTTGCGATCGCTGCAAACGCCCGGCAGCCCTCGAATTTGAGGCCGATGAGCATCGATTCGACCTGCACAAAGCATTCGAGAAAATCCAGCTCGTGGTTTTGGGCCACGAGTTGCTGCGCGATCCGATGGGCGCAATCGGAGATCTCGCTCTCCGGCGTGTCTAGGTGGGCCAACGTCAACGCCGCCACATACCGCTCCGTTTCAGAAGTGGTATGGTTGGTCTCCACCTTTAGGTGCTTGAGCACTAACGGCATGCATGCCTCTGGCGTGAAAGATACTGCATTCCCCATTTTTTTCTCCTCGAAGAAAAGGCGATACTGCCAATCATCATGCAACAGGCTCCGCAAAAAGGCAAATGCGCGCCTGTGCGCGTGCTTCGTGTGCCCCCACCAGGACTCGAACCTGGGACCTTCTCCTTAAGAGGGAGCAGCTCTACCAACTGAGCTATAGGGGCTTCGCTCCCAGTATATACGATGCGCACCGATTTTCAACCGGCGATCGCCCGGCTACGCCGTTCCGGAAACCTTTCTGTTGAGCTCTTCGATCTTTTTGTTCAATTCCTCGGTTTCCGCGGTGGCGTTCTCCATCCGCTGTTCCGCTTCCGCTCTCCGGGCCTCAAGATCATTCAGAAGGTCGCCCAGGAACGCGATCATTTCATGGCTTTGCAGGTCCTGATGTTTGCCGCGCTCTCCGGCAAGCGCATTTTTGGTGGTATCCATGAATTCGGAAAGGCTATGGACGTACGATACTTCCCTCGCCATCCGCTCCGCGGCGTCGCCCTTCTTTTGTTCCACCTCATAGAGGTCGGCCCGAGGATCCCTTCCCTCGTGTTCTGCAGCGCCCGCATCGAGGCGTTCCCGGAATTCTTCGAATGTCTCTTTTCGCTCCATAAATATAGTGTATCATTTTTCCGTTGTGCCCCCGCCAGGAGTTGAACCCAGACTTCATGGTTCGAAGCCATGCGTGATATCCGTTTCACCACAGGGGCGGCGGTACGGGCCAGAGCGGCGGGCGGGGCGGTGCGGAGGATGGTGCACCGTTCGCGCCGCGCGGGTCGTACGTTCTAATGCTACAATTACCGGTATGACCATTGCAATCGTCATCTTCGAGTTCATCGTACTGATCTTTTCCGCCATCCTCCACGAGGTGGCCCACGGCTACGAGGCGGAGCGCCTAGGGGACGACACCGCGCGCCGCGCCGGACGGCTCACGCTGAACCCGCTCGCGCACCTCGATCCGTTCCTCTCGGTCTTCATGCCGCTCATCCTCTTCTTCACGACGGGATTTTTCTTCGCGGGCGCAAAGCCCGTGCCGTACAACCCGAACAACCTCAAGAATCCCCGTACCGGAGCCGTGAAGGTCGCGCTCGCCGGACCGGCCACCAATAGATCGGA
>JAKAGE010000057.1 GCA_021817655.1 bacterium | reverse complement strand
AGAGTAGATACGTAGAGATTGTTATTGGAAACACCGAGCCAATAATCCGTTCCTGTAGTATACGAAGTCCCTCTTTTTGAAATAACAGGGTACGCATTCCCCGATGTCGGGAGGGTCGGCAGATTCACCCACGCAGATACCGTCCATGGTCCCGCAAGGTCGAGCGATGCCGCATCGGGTACGTTCACATATTGATTCGTACCGTTAAACAATAGCCCTCCCCCGATCTTCCCCGTGGTCCACGTCGGACCATTGATGAGCGTCCCCGTATTCCCGTTGCCCGAAGCATCCATCGTCGTCGTGCCGGTCCCCTCGTTAAGGTTCCAGTAGCCGTTGAGGCCTGCGGGGTTGTAGAGGGGCGAGAGGGCAAGGGAGGTTCCCATGGCGACGACGCCCGGATAATCGTTCACGGGCGGGGCGTTCTGGAAGATGGTGCGCTGCTTCCCTGATTCCGGGAGGGCGGTCACCTCGTACTTCGTCCCGTCGGTGGAATAGGCGTAGTATTGGCCCGTGCTCGTCGTATTCGTCGGGTCCACCGGCAGGGATCCCACGGGGGATCCGGCGCTGATCGTCTTGAGATCCACCGGAAGCCATCCCGTGCCGTTCGTGGCATGGAGCGTGGAGCTTGATGCGCACTGGTAGGTCCAGCCCGTGGGGAGGGAGGGGAGGCCGAGGCCCTGGCACTGGTCGCCGAGGGAGGAGGTCGCCATGGGATCGGGGACGGAGACGTAGAGGACGCTGGAGGAGCCGAGGGAGAAGGAGGATGCTCCCGACTGGTCCGTGTTGTAGAGGCCGAGGGCGGAATTCAGGGTCTGCATGTCGGAAAGGCGGTTCGCATCCCTCGATTGCTTAAGGAGCTCGGCGGGATTGAGGACGAGGACGACGACGACGGCAAGGATGGCAAGGATGGCGATGACGACAAGGAGCTCGATGAGGGTGAAGGCGGAATGGGGAGTATGATGGACCGACGGACTATCTGACATGATTTCATTATAACAAACAGATGCGCGGCCCCACTTTTCACTCCTCGAGCTTATACCCGTACCCATGCACGGTCTTGATGAGCTTCTTTTTGAATTTGTCGTCTATCTTTGCGCGGAGAAACCTCACGTGCACATCGACGGTGTTGGTGAACGGATCCGTCGTCATGTCCCATACGTGCTCAAGGATCATCCCGCGCGTGAGCGTCGTGCCCGCATTGCGGAGAAAATATTCGAGAAGGGTGTACTCTTTGCGATTGAGCTTGATCTCCCGGCCTCCGCGCCGCACCGTATGCGCGAGCGTATCCATCGCAAGATCGGCGACCGCAAGGACCGGCCCCGTCAGCTTCTTTTCGCGCCTGAGGAGCGCCCGCACCCGCGCGATAAGCTCGGCCACGAAAAACGGCTTGGTCAGGTAGTCATCCGCGCCGGTATTGAGCGCCGCGATCTTCGTCGCCGCGTCATTGATGACCGACAGCATGATGATCGGGAAGGCCTTCCCCTTCTTCCGTATCTCCCCGCAGATATCGAGTCCGCTCTCCCCATGCCCGAGGTTGATGTCGATGACCGCAAGATCGTACTCGTTGACCTTTGCCCACATGAGCCCTTTTTCCCCCGTCGCCGCCCAATCGACGGAAAACTGTTCCGCCCGGAGGCCCTTCATGACGAACTCCGCGATCTCGACCTCATCCTCGACCAGTAAGATCTTCATGCCCCCATTGTACACGGCGGGCATTAAAAAATTATTAAAGAAATTACCAAGAATGGATAAAAATGATCCTTCTTCGGGCCGGGTTGCGGGAGGCGTCAAAAAGCCGAAAAAGAGCGGCTCATTTTCTCGTGCTCGAACTTCCGTGATAATTTTCTATTGTCCCGAAGGCGTCGATGTCGAGACCGAAAGGAGCGTGACCGTGAAGTGGAGCGTCGCGTTCGGCGGGATCACCGTGCCCGCGCCCTGCGAACCGTAACCGAGCGACGGCGGGATCACAAGTTCGCGCGTGCCGCCCACTTTCATGCCGGCAACGCCCTCGTCCCATCCTTTGATGACCTGACCCGCGCCCAGCAGAAAGCCGAACGGCGTACGTCCCGGCTTGAGCGAACTGTCGAATACCGTGCCGTTATCCAGCGTCCCCGTATAGTTTACCGTCACGTAATCCCCCACTGCCGCCGCCGTCCCCGTCCCGACCGTCGTGTCCGTTATCTGCAATCCGTCCATGGTTGTTATTGTTTGCCCCGGCGCCGTCGGCTGCGGCGTTCCGGCGTTATTATTGTTTGTATTCGCTGCCGATGTTCCGCCCCCGGAAACAGTGTTGTTTACCGTCACATTTACCGACGGATTATCAATCCGTCCTACATACCACATCCCCGCACCGATCACTGCCGCTGCGACCACCACATAAACGGCCATCAGTATCCCTTTTTTCATAGTGCTAATGATACCGCACAATCAGCGCATTGAAAAGACGGCGGCGAAGAACGATCTATTTACGAGATCTTCGCCCCCGCGGGCACATCGCCCGCCGGCACGATGACGACCGGCGCTCCGCCTTCGCCATGCGCCGCAAGCAGCATCCCGCGCGACTCCATGCCCATCATCGTACGCGGATCGAGATTCGCGATCACGACGACGCTCTTGCCGATCAGATCCTCCGGCGCGTACTGCTTCGCAATTCCCGAAAGAATCTGCCGCGGCCCCGTCGCCTCGCCAAGGTCGACCTGCAACGTGAGCAATTTTTCCGATCCTTCTACTTTTTCCGCCGCCACTACGTTCCCGACCCGCAGGTCGGCCTGCTGAAATTCATCGATGGTCATTGGAATGAATGATAGCAGAAAATATCCTTCCTAAAAAGCAGGGGGCACATCAATGCAGCCCGATCTGATATTCATAAAGCCGACGATAGACGCCGCCCGCTCGCGCGATGAGCTCTTCGTGCGAACCGCTTTCCACGATCTTTCCTTTCTCAAAGACCAATATCCGATCCGCCTTCCGGACAGTCGAAAGCCGGTGTGCGACGATGAACGTCGTCCGCCCCTCCATGAGCTGCTCGAGCGATTCCGTCACCATTTTCTCTGTTTTTGCGTCGAGTGCGCTCGTCGGTTCGTCAAGAATGAGAATTGCCGGATCGCGGAGCACCGCGCGCGCGATGGCGACACGCTGCTTCTGTCCGACCGACAGTTTGATGCCCCGCTCGCCCACGATCGTCTCATATCCCTGCGGCAATCCGGCAATGAGGTCATCGATATGCGCTTCGCGCGCAGCGCGGGCGATATCATCATCCGACGCGGCAAAGGATCCATAGCGGATATTCGCACGGATCGTGTCATTGAAAAGCGCTACCTCCTGCGGCACGACCGCGATCCCGCCGCGCAATGCGGCAAGCGCATAGCGGCGCGTGTCCACGCCGTCCACCAGCACGCGGCCATTCGTCGGAAAATGATACGCCGAGATCAACGAGATCGTCGTGCTCTTCCCCACGCCGGATTCGCCCACAAACGCCACTACCTCGCCCGGGCGCACCGCGAACGAAACATCCGATAGCACCTCCGACTGGCCTTTGCCATACGAGAAGGAAACTTTCTCGAACGCCACCTCGCCATGAAGAGCTTCCGGCGCAATGGCGTTCTTTGGCGTGTAAACCTCCTCGGTTTCGCGGAACACTTCGTCGGCGTGCGCCGCCGCAATGACGCCGTTCTGGATCTGCTGCCATCCGTAACCGAGCGATACGAACGGCCCGAAGAACATCGCTGCGTAGCCGTTCAGCGCAATAAGATCGCCGACGGTGAGCGTGCCGCTCGCCACCATATGCACCGACAGCACAAAGACCGCGATCTGCGTAAGAAACACGATGATCCGCTGGAAAAAATTGATATTGTTCCAGATGACCTCCATCCGATACCAGAGGCCGAATGCTTTATCGAGAAGATTCGCGTCTGCTTTTTTTGATTCATATTCCTCTGCATTCGCCTGCTTCACGCTTTCCACCTGCATCGCCGCCGCGGCCGCGCTGTCCCATCCGTCATTCCACGCCTTATGCGCGGTGGAATCGAGCGCCGTCGCGGGCCGCACGATGCGCATCAGCATCAGGCAGTAAATGAGGACGCCGACAACAAGGACGCCGGCAAGCTCAAGATTGATGGTTGCGGCGAGCGTGATCCCGATCGCGACCCCGAGG
>JAKAGE010000056.1 GCA_021817655.1 bacterium | reverse complement strand
TCTGGTTCGACTCCCCTCTCTTCCACCACCAGAAAGGCAATTATGAAAAATCTATTAAATATAATTTGACTTGCCGGTCCGTTCCGCTAAAATTGAATTACCAACTGGCAAGGAGGAGTCCGCACCGTGTTGAATAGCACAAAAGACCCAGCAATGGGTCTTTTGTGCTATTGTATTCCGCTCGACATGCCAGAATGGACTAATCCTGCCGTGCGGTTTAGAATCTAACCATATGATCCCCGACAACGCCTCCTTCGAGCAGTTCTTCGCGGAAAAGATAAAAGAACGCGGGATTTCCCTCAAAAAACTCACCGATGCGACCGGCATCGCGCCGGCGCATATCGAAACGCTCCTGCGCGGCGATTTCGAAAACATGCCATCCGCGCCATATTTCCGCGGATACCTCGTGCGGCTCGGGAACGAGCTCGGTTTCGACGGCGAAGAATGGTGGCTCAGGTTCAGGAGGGACGGGATCGTCAAGAATTCCGGCGCCCGCGATACGCTGCCGCAGAACCGCTTTCTCAAACAGGCGCCGCCGAAATGGCTTTGGGCGGCCGGCGCCGCGATCCTCATCATCATCTATCTGGGACTCCAGGCGCCGCATATTTTCGGAAAACCGTCGCTCGTCGTGACCTTCCCGAACGCGAACCCGTACGTCACGACATCGAGCACGATCACCCTCGCGGGCACCCTTCATAACGCCGACTCCCTCTCTCTCGTCGGCTCGAACGGCGAGAACGAACAGATCGTCGTGAACCCCGACGGCACATGGTCCAAAACCGTTCTGCTCGGCGTCGGACCGAACCCGATCGAACTCGCCGCAAAGAAGTTCCTCGGCGGTCAAACGACCGTCACGGAAGAGGTGTTTTATCAGGGATCGGGACAGGCAGAGGCGAGCTCAACGGCCGCGAGTTCAACGGCCTCTTCGGGTACGGCGCCCATTGCAATCCCCGTCCGCCCCGTCGGAGGACCCGTCCTGCCCTCATCCGGCACGCCGGCCTTGTAGCGCCAAGGAGCAGGATCGTTTTAGATATAGTTAATCCCCTTCTGATATAATGAAGCACATGAAAACAACCAAAAAGGGACAGAAGGCCGCCGGGGGGGCGGAAGAAAAGACGAGCAGGCAGGCAGGCGACCGAGAAGTGGAGGCGCTCCTTTCGACGCTTCAGGACAAGTTCGGCGAGGGCGCCATCATGAAGCTGGGCGACATGACGCACGTGAACGTCGCCGTCATTCCGACCGGTTCCTTCTCGCTCGATCTCGCGACGGGCGTCGGCGGCCTTCCGCGCGGACGCGTCGTCGAGATCTTCGGTCCCGAATCGTCCGGGAAGACGACGCTCGCGCTGAATGTCGTCGCCCAAGCCCAGAAAATGGGCGGCAAAGCGGCGTTCATCGACGCGGAACACGCGATGGATCCGGAATATGCCGCCAAACTCGGGGTGAACGTCAATGAACTTTTGATCTCCCAGCCGGACAGCGGCGAGGAGGCGCTGAACATCCTGGAAAGCCTCGTGCGATCGGGCATCATCTCCGTCGTCGTCGTCGATTCCGTCGCCGCGCTCACGCCACGGGCGGAACTCGAGGGGGAAATGGGAGAACAGCACGTCGGGCGCCAGGCGCGCATGATGGGCCAGGCGCTCCGCAAGCTCACCGCGATCGCGGCGAACACGCAGACGATGATCATCTTCATCAACCAGATCCGCATGAAGATCGGCGTCATGTTCGGCAATCCGGAAACGACGCCGGGCGGCCGGGCGCTCCCCTTCGCCGCCTCGGTACGCATCGACATCCGCCGCATCGCGCAGGTGAAGAAGGGCGAAAGCGTCGTCGGTAACCGCGTGAAGGCGAAGGTGGTCAAGAACAAGGTGGCTCCGCCTTTCAAGGCCGCCGAATTCGACATCCTTTTCGGCGAGGGCATCTCCTACGAAGGCGACGTCCTGAACGCCGCGGTCACGCACGGCGTGGTCAAAAAATCCGGCGCAAGCTTCAGCTTTGAAGGCGTCCGCCTGGGCGCGGGATTCGAGAACGCGAAAGCGAAGCTGCGCGAGGACAAAAAACTCTTCGACGAAATCAAAACACGGACCGCCGAAGCGTATAAAAACGGCGATTCGGCCGGATCGGCCCCGAAAGCGGACGAGGAATAGGGATCGCCCTATTTTGCGAACGTGATATAGGCGACGTAGCCGACCGCAGCGATCGCGATGACCGCGACGACGATCGTGATGGCCAGCGGGAGAATATGGCTCCTCACATCCTCTTCCGAGCCCACCTCGTGCGTAACGGGAATGTTCGGCGGTTCGTAGACGGAAGGAGCGGCGGAGGTCGCCACTGCCGGCGACGGTCCTCCCGCAGGCGTATGGCGTTCCTTATCGAGCGAGAGACCGGCGACGGCCACGCTCCGGAACTTCGGCGTCCCGCCGCCGCTCGCGCGCATGGCGGCGATATCCGACTGCATGGTGCGGATCTTCACCTCCGATGGCGGCGGAGGAGGAGTATTGATGACCGATTTATCGTTCATACGTTCTATTTTACCACTAAACGATGAAAGCGGCATGCCGATTCCGGCATGCCGCTCATTCAGATGTGGCGATGATGCGTCCGCGGCGGTCAGGCGTTCAGCTGCTTGATCGACAGCCCGATCTTGCCGTTATCCGCCTTGATGATCTTCGCCCGGACGAAGTCGCCCACTTTGACGACATCCTCCACCTTTTTGACGAAGCCTTCGCGGAGCTCGGAGACGTGGATCATGCCGTCGTTGCCACCCCCGAGATCGACGATCGCGCCGAACTCAAGGATCTTCACGACGGGACCTTCCACGATCTCGCCCACCTTATACTCTTTCGTCATCCCCATGATCTCGGCGACGGCGGCTTCCACCTTTTCAAGCTCGACGCCCGAGACGAACACGCCGCCATCCTCCTCGATATCGATGCCTGCCAACCCGTATTTTTCAATGAGCCCGTTGATCGTCTTGCCGCCGGGACCGATAACGAGGCCGATCTTCGCGGGATCGATCTTGAACTGCCGGATCTTCGGAACGAACGGAGAGATCGTATCGCGATGCTTCGGCAGCGCTCCGGTGATCGTCTTCAGGATGTGCAGCCGCGCATCACGCGCCTGCGCGAACGCCTTTTGCAGGATCTCGATCGTAAGGCCGTCCACTTTGACATCCATCTGCATGCCGGTCACGCCGTCCTCGGTGCCCGCCACCTTAAGGTCCATGTCACCGTGATGATCCTCCGGTCCCTGGATATCCGTGAGCACTTTGTAATTATTGACATCCGCCGTGCCGTCGTCGTTGAAGGCCATCATGAGCCCCATCGCGATGCCCGCAGCCGGCTTCTTGATCGGCACGCCGGCATCCATGAGCGAGAGGGCCGCCGCGCAGACCGTCGCCTGCGACGACGAGCCGTTCGACGACATGATCTCCGAGACCACGCGGATCGTGTACGGAAATTCCTCCTTGGACGGGATCAGGCGCTCAAGCGATTTGCGCGCAAGATTGCCGTGGCCGATCTCGCGGCGCCCGGGACCGCGGAAATTGCCCGTCTCCCCGACGGAGAACGGCGGGAAGTTGTAGTGCAGCATGAAACGGCGCTTGCCGGTGGTCTCCATCGTTTCGATCATCTGTTCGGCCCCGGGCGCCGCGAGCGTCGTCACCGCGAGCGCCTGCGTGTTGCCCCGGGTGAAGAATGCGGACCCGTGCGTTCGCGAAAAGAGCGCGACCTCCGCGGAAAGCGGACGGACCTCGTCGAGTTTGCGCCCATCCGGACGGCGCTCCTTCTCAAGCACGTTCTTGTGCACGACGTCGTTCACCATCTCTTCATAGAGCGCCTCGACGGCCTTCCAGTTGATCTTCTCCTTCGCTTCGGCGAACTTCTCCTTGATATGGAGGTTCAGTTCGTGATTGAGCGCGCCGACTGCCGTCGTATGCTCCATTTTCGTGGGCTTGTAGATCGCATCCTCAAGCTTGCCCTTCAGGAATTCCTCGACCGCCGCCTTGATCTCCGCATCCGGCGCCACGATCGCGACCTCCGCCTTCGGCTTTCCGATCTCGGCGCGGATCTTCTCCTGGAACGCGATCAGCTTGTTGATCTCCGCCTGCGCGAGCCTGAATCCTTCGACGACATCCTTCTCCTGCGCGTCGAGACCGCCAAGCTCGATCATGTTGATGCGATCGCGCGAGCCAGAAACGAACGCGTCGAAAACAGGCGGATCCGCCTCCACGGAGCCGGTATCCGGATTGATCACCGGCCCGTTCAGCAGCCCGGTATCCATCTCCTCGCGCACCTCGCTCGGCACGAGATCGACCAGCAGCTGCACCAGCTGTTTTTCCATGTCGTGCGCAAGGCTGGT
>JAKAGE010000055.1 GCA_021817655.1 bacterium | reverse complement strand
GCTTGGTAACACGTCGACCATTCGCCTTATATCCGCGGCGTCATCCGAACTGCAGGCGATCGGCGTCGGAGAATACGTTTTGATCTTCGGCAGTCCCGTATCGACGGATACGATCAGAGCCTCCGGTGTGGAGCAGGCGCAAAACTTCTGAATCTGGTGAAAGAAAGCGTTTCTGACGATGTAGTAGAGAGTGAAAGGTCGCGAAATTATATCGAACAACGCACATCGAAATATATGAATGATTGGGAGGTGCCTGATGGGCAGGGGAATCCGTCGGCGCTTCCGCTTCCAAGACCATTATCAATCACATCATGCATAAATAGAGCAAGCCCTCCCTCGCCTTCGACCCGAGCGGAGGGTTGCTGTTTTTTGCGGAAGGGTTTTCGATATAAAAAAATGGCGGTCCGATAAGCGGGACCGCCATAGCAAAGCAAATATCGTCGCTTAAAACCGTATTTTGAGGGGCGGATCATTTTCCGCATTTTTGCCTTCGGGCTCCAGGAGATCTTTCAGGGGGAGATAGGTGTAGCACCCTTTGAGGTACCGGGTTCCCAGATTGACCCAAACAGTGATCCGTGCGGGGAAGACCATACAATTCGCATCGTTTCCGCCGACGGCTATTCGGGCACGGACAGGAAAGAATTGATCGTGTTGATCCGTGAAGAGGCCTGCAGCGGAACAAAGAATCTCCGTGGATCGTTCCCTCTCCCGGTTGAAGAAAAACGTCCGTTCCGTAAGGACGAAGGCCTCGGTGTTGTCGAATACGGCGTTACATGCAAGCTCGAGGGCTCGCTCCGCGATTGCGGCGCGCGGCCGTATCCTGAGCGTGTTGGGCAAGAGTACGCGTTTTACTAAAAAAACGCCGACGACAAGGGCGATGAGGCCATCGACCCCGAGAAGATAATTCATGATTTCCTCCAAAGTCCTGCCGGCATTCTGACTGTTTTTTTAAATGGAGTCAAGGCTTTTTGGTTCGCTATTCTCCGGAATGCGTGGTACGGTTAATGCAATATGGAACCATTGCGCCACAAACAGTCATCCGGATTTTATGGACTTGGAATCGCCCCCGGCATTCTGGGCGTCCTCGATAAACTTGAATTCCGGATGCCTACGCCGATCCAGGCGAAGGCGATCCCGGTGGGCATCGACGGAAAAGATGTGATGGGGCTTGCGCAGACGGGGACGGGAAAGACGCTTGCGTTCGGCATTCCAATGATCCAAGCGGCGCTTGCCGGAAAGCGTGGACTCGTGATTCTTCCCACGCGGGAGCTGGCTCAGCAGGTGGAGGAAACAGTCAAGAAGGTTGGCGGACCGCTCGGTATCCGGACTGCGCTTCTTGTGGGGGGTGAGTCGAGCTTTCGGCAGGTGCAGGCGATCCATCGCTTGCCGCAGGTCATCATCGGCACGCCGGGGAGGATTCTTGACCACTTGGAGCAGCGGATATTGAATCTGGGCAAGATCGAGGTCCTGGTGCTCGACGAAGCGGACCGGATGCTCGATATGGGCTTTGCGCCCCAGCTCAAGCGGATCATGGCCGCAGTGCCGCGCGCGCGACAGACGATGCTTTTTTCGGCAACGATGCCGCAGGAAATTCTCGCCCTCGCTCACTCGTATATGAAGCTTCCGTTGCGGATCGAGATCGCGCCGCCGGGCACGACGATCGAGAAGATCTCCCAGGAACTGTTCGTTGTCTCAAAACCGGATAAATCGCGCCTGCTCGAAAAAGTGCTTGCCGAATATCGCGGCGCAGTGCTCGTTTTTTCCCGCACCAAGCATGGCGCACGGAAGATTGCCCGGGATGTGCGGGCGATGGGGCATACCGCCGCAGAGCTGCATTCAAACCGGTCGCTCAACCAGCGGCGCGAGGCGCTTGACGGATTCAAGAACGGGCGGTATCGCGTGCTCGTGGCCACCGACATCGCTGCGCGGGGCATCGACGTGAAAGGGATCGAGCTTGTGGTGAACTATGATCTGCCGGACAATGCGGAGGATTACGTGCATCGCATCGGGAGGACCGGGCGGGCCGGCGCGCAGGGCCACGCCATCTCGTTCGCGACGCCGGATCAGCGCGGGGACGTTCGCGACATCGAGCGCCTCATCCGGAAAACGCTGCCGCAGTCGAAGCTGCCGGAGCTGCCGCCGGCGCGCCCGAAGCTCCCGGAGCGTCCTTTTACGCCCCCGCGCCGTTCCGAAGGGTCAGCGCATGGTCCTCGGGGAAGAAGTACGCCGTCATCTTATAGATCCCATACGCCATATACGGGGCGGCAAGGACGTCCATGGAATAATGGACGTGCGCGAAGAGCACGGCAATCCCGAATCCAGCCGAAAGGATAAAATAAGCATAGCGCCAGGATTTCTCGTTCCAGAAGATGAGCGCCATCAGAAAGGGGAATCCTGTGTGGCCGGAAAAGAAAAAGCCGCCTTCAAGGCCGAGGTCGATATAGATTTGATCGAAGACGCCGGTCGGATCGGGGCCTACCTGTCCCGGGTAGATGCCGACGTGCGTCACCGCAATGAAAACGGCCCGGGTGGCGATGAAGATGGCGGCTGCTTTGATGGCAAAAATAAGATAGTTCGGCTTGGCGAGCAAGAGAAGCAAACTTATGGCGATCGCGGTGAGCGCTCCTTCGACAATGAGGAAATTAAGATTCACAACGGGAAGGATGCTGAGGAAGAGGTCGGAAACAGAATTGCTGGCGACGCGGTCCGCATATTCCGAAGCGTAGACCTGGAACACGATGGCAAGCCCAAGGAGAAGCAGACCGACCATAAGGGACCGTTCCCGTTCCCTGGTGAAAAATCCACGATAATTGAAATATTTCATCGTTCCTTTATTTTAACACGTCGATAAATGCACCGGCGGACTGTCAAACTTGTCCACAGTTATGCTTGACAAGCGATTTTAAAGGAATAAACTGGAAATATGCATAAATTACAGCAAAAACTGCTGGAGCTTGCCGAGAGGAAGAACCTCGGCAAATACACGCTCCGCGAGATCGGTGCGTTCGTGGGAGAAACATCCCCGCAGAAGATAAAACATCATCTGACCCAGCTCGAAAAGAAAGGATTCATCGCTATCAATAAAATGGAACAGACCATCACCACGACAAAACAGCAGGGCGGCACGGCAAAGAGCCCGCTTCGGGGCGCCAGACTGCTTTCCATCCCGATCCTTGGTGCTGCAAACGCCGGCCCGGCAACGCTCTTTGCCGACCCGGCGAACATAGAGGGCTATCTTCGCGTTTCGAGCTCGCTCGTGCCACGCCCGCGCCTTGCGCATCGCCTCTTTGCGCTTAAAGTGGACGGCCCCTCCATGAATATGGCCATCGTGCAGGGGAAAAAGATCGAGGATGGCGATTATGTGATCATCGACAGCGAGGATCGCGATGCAGCGACGGACGACATAGTGCTTTCCGTCATCGACGGCATGGCCAACATCAAAAAATATTACGTGGACGAAGAAAATAACCAAATTTTACTGATGTCCGACTCCACCCATGATTTCCCGGCGATCCATATTCACGAGAACGATGATTTTATGGTCAATGGCAAGGTGGTGGGGGTGATCAAGACGCCAAAGGGGAAAGGGAAGAAATAATCCCTGGCGTCGGCGGTATTCTTGACCTTTTCTGTTCATTTGCTAAAATAGAGTCCATGTTGGCAATCAAACTGCAGCGTATCGGAAAGAAGCACCAGCCGAGCTATCGGCTCGTTGTCGCTGAAAAGCGGTCAAAGATGGCGGCTCCGCCAGTGGAGGATCTGGGAGCATATGATCCGCGCACCAAGGCGACGACCATCAATAAGGAGCGTGCCGTCCACTGGGTGAAAATGGGGGCTCAGCCAACTGTCACCGCGCACAACCTTTTGGTCAAAGAAGGCGCGATTACGGGCGACAAGCGTGCCGTGAAGATGCCGAAGGCGATTGCAAAGCCTGCCGAAGAGCCGAAAGCGGAAGCATCGGTTGCGGAAGCAGCTCCGGAAGCCACGAACGGAGAGGCATCTGCGGCAGAATAGGCAGCCGTCCCGGACGGGGTGATATTTGACAGATATCTTAATATAGTGTACTATTATTCCGTACTACCGTAACGAAAGGTCGACGGTTCGAGTCATCGAACGTTCAGGCAGAAACACCGAAAGTAATGAGCAATGCAACCGCAGACCAGGAATTCCTCGAGTATCTTGTGAAATCACTGGTCGATCATCCGGATGATGTGAAGGTCGATCGCAAGGTCGATGAGATGGGGGTCCTTCTTACGCTTCACGTGAATGCGCAGGACATGGGCCAGGTGGTCGGACGCCAGGGGGCGACCGCGAAGGCCATCCGTTCGCTTTTGAGGATCGTCGGCGTCAAGAACAATGCCC
>JAKAGE010000010.1:18104-18811 GCA_021817655.1 bacterium | reverse complement strand
TGCCATTCCTCTCATTCTAATATATTCTTCATATGTTCGCGCCGCGGGTATGGTTTAGTGGCAGAACGCGACCTTCCCAAGGTTGAGACACGGGTTCGATTCCCGTTACCCGCTCAAATAAAAAAATGCGCGCAGGATGAACGGTTCATCATGCGCGCGATCGGAGTTCCGACGGATGGATTCCGAGGTAGCTCCGTGCACAACACAGCCGGAGCGCCTGCCGGCTCAGATCCCACGGAATGGCTTTCATAAGAAGCCATTCTCCGCGAGGCCTCTCGATGACAACGACGATTGCCGCCGTCGCCTCAACGAACGGAAATCGCCTGACGCATTTCCATCGCCGTTCGACGTACGCGAGAATGCCCGCTTCGGGATCCAACAGAAGGCTCTTTCCTTCCTCGACCCGCTCAGGCTCGTCTTGGTATGCCGGACATCGATCGAGATGCCGGATAAGATCGTACCTGAGCAGGGTGTCCTTCTGGAGCCATCGCTCGATAATGGCCCGCCGATCGCTTTCGATCCGCGGATCCACCTCGAGCACTTCGTCCTTGATTGTCTTGAGCGTGTATAAATTCCAGAAGAACACGCCCGCTTTTGCGAGCGGCCAGGCAATGACCGCGAGGACAGCCCAATACACTACCTGTTCGTTATACACGATCCCGCCTCCTCCGTTCCGTTTTTTGTGATATGCTACTCCGATTATTATA
>JAKAGE010000010.1:0-18094 GCA_021817655.1 bacterium | reverse complement strand
ATCATCTTTATCGTAATAGCACAATGCTCGCCGGGAAAAGCCCTCCCGGAGCCACGCTCCCCCGTTTTATCCCGCAAGCGCACCGATGCCGATCGCCCCGAAAAGCGCCACCATGACGAAAAGCGAGAAGTAGAACATGCCGCGCGCCCATCGGCGGTCATGTTCGATGCCCGTGATGCCGAATCCGCGCACGGCAAGCACGAACCACACGATGCCGAGCAGAAGCGCGACCGCAAGATACGGCGCGCCGGCGTAGCCGAAGACCGCAAGAAGCGACGAAGCCGCGATGAATTCGATGATGTACACCGCCATGCTGAGCTTCGTGCGCGCGATGCCCGAGCGGACCGGGAGCACCGGGACCTTCGCGGCGGCATAGTCTTCCTTGCGCCGGATGGCGATCGCGAAGAAGTGAGGCATCTGCCATGTGAACATAATGGCGAAAAGGATGAATGCGGCAAGATCGAGGCGTCCTGCGGCCGCGGCATATCCCACGACCGGCGGCGTCGCGCCGGCGATCGCCCCCATCGCCGTGCCGTACGGCGAACGGCGCTTCGTTCCGATCGTATAGACGAAGACATAAAAGACGAACCCGACCCCCGCGACCGCGACCGCGACCGCATTCGTGGACATTGCGAGCGCGGCGAACCCCAAGACGCCAAGCACGGCGCCGAATACGATGGCGTTCCGCTCGCTCACGCGCCGAGTGACGAGCGCACGGCGCTTCGTCCGCTCCATTTTTGCGTCAATATCGCGGTCGATATAATTGTTGAACACGCACCCGGACGCCATGACAAGCCCGAGTCCGATAATGGCTCCGGCGAGCATTCCCGCCTTCGCGGCCGGCATGCCGAACCCTGCGACCGACTGCCCCAGAAGGAACCCTGCGATGACGGCGACGATATTCCCGAACACCAGCCCCGATTTTGTCAGCTCGTAATAATGTTTCATAGTATACCGTTTATTCTACGCCATCCTGCCGCAGTCCCTTTCAAAACCCGTCCTGGCTCTGGATATAGGATTCCATCTGTGCGGGCGACGCCATCATGTTGTAGTTGAGGTGGCCCATGATCCAAATCGCCCCGGCAATGACGATAACGATGATTCCTGCGGTAGAAACGAATGCGGAAAGGCGCCAGCGCGGACCCGATTCGCCCGCAAGATGCATGAAGAACACCAACTGGACGAAAAGCTGGACGACCGCGAGCGTGAGCACCGCCGCATACAGGAACGAGTGGGAGAACGCGGCATGTCCGGAACTCACGTGGATCCACACGAGCCATGCAGCCGCGAGCGTGAGCGCGAGCGATGCGACGAATCCGATGATATACGCCCTCAGGGTGAATTTCATATGATGCCGTAAAGATAGACCGTCGAGAAGATGAATATCCAGACGATATCGAGGAAGTGCCAGAAAAGCGCGAAGCGGGTCAGCTTCGACCGGGTTCCCGCGGTAAGGCCCCGCAGGCGGACTTGAACGATCGCGACCGCGATCCAAAGGAGCCCCACGCCGATGTGCAATCCATGTGTGCCGACGAGGGTGAAGAATGCGGACAGAAACGCGCTCCGCTCCGGGGATGCCCCCGTTGCGACGAAACGGCTGAGTTCGGTAAGCTCGAGCGCAAGGAACGCCGCGCCAAGCGCGAACGTTGCCGCGAGCCAGCCGATGGTCTGATTCGCTTTCCCCCGTTGGGCCGCGACGAGCGCGAGGCCGCAGGTGAAGCTCGACGTCAAAAGCACGATCGTTTCTGCAAGCGCCGACCGGAGGCTGAAGAGATCGTAACTTGCCGGTCCGCCGAAGGTCGCACCGCGCAGTACAAAATAGACGGCAAAAAGCACGCCGAAAATGATGAGGTCGGTCATGAGATAGAGCCAGAAACCGAACACCTGGGTATCGGTCCGCTCCTCTGCTTCGGTCATCGGCGTTATCGTCTGTTCGTTGTCCATAAGATCAGGTCATTTGTTCCGCTCCCACGCCATGCGATCCAGCCGCTCGACCTCCGCGGCCGGCAGGATATATTCCGTATCCTCATCGAACGATTGGATGATGAAGCACGCGATCGCTCCTCCGATGCCCGCGACGGCAAGCCAGATGATATGCCAGACAAGCCCGAACGCCCCAAGGAAGACGAACCCCGAAAGATAGATCGCCATACCCGTATTCTTCGCCATGACGATGTCCTTATACGTCCCCGGCGCCGCGGGGCCCGGTTTCCATCCCCGCTTCTTCATCTCCCAGAATGCATCGCGCGAATCCACTTCCGGCGCGACCGCAAAGCTGTAGTACGGCACGGGCGACGGCGTGGACCATTCAAGCGAGTGGCCGCCCCAGGGGTCGCCCGTCGTATCGCGATGCTCGTCGCGCTCCCGGATGCTCACGATCACCTGCCACACCTGCGTCAGCGCGCCCGCCGCGATGATGAGCACGCCGACGCCCGCCGTGATAAAGAGCGGCTGCCATCCCGTTGAAGCGGCATAATGGTCGAGCCGCCGCGTCGCGCCGAGGAATCCCAATATATAGAGCGGAATGAAGGAGACGAAGTAGCCGACGACCCACAGCCAGAACGCGCGCCGCCCGATCCGCTCGTTCAGCGTGAATCCCGTCACCTTCGGGAACCAGTAGGTGATGCCCGCGAAAATGCCGAAGAGCGCGGCGCTCACGATCATCGTATGGAAATGCGCGACGAGGAAAAGCGAATTGTGCAGCTCGAAGTCCGCGCCCGGGATCGAGAGCAGCACCCCCGCCATGCCGCCCATTGTGAAGATGCCCGCGAATCCGAGGAAGTACATCATCGGCGTCGTGAAACGGATGCGGCCGCGGTACATCGTGGCGATCCAATTGAAGATCTGCACCGCCGTGGGGATCGCGATCACTCCCGTCATGATGCCGAAGAACGCATCGACGTCCGCGCCTGCGCCCATCGTGAAGAAATGGTGCAGCCAGACGAGGAACGACAGAAGCGTGATCCCGATCGCCGCCATCACCATCGAGACATACCCGAAGATGCGCTTGCCGCTGAACGTCGAAACGACCTCCGAGAAGATGCCGAACGCCGGGATGACGAGGATATACACCTCCGGATGCCCCCACATCCAGATAAGGTTCACATAAAGCATCGGATTGCCCCCGGCGGTCGTCGTAAAGAAATGCATGCCGAAGAAGCGGTCGGCCCAGAGCAGAAGCGTCGTAATGGTGAGCACCGGAAAAGATGCGATGACGAGCACCATGCTGCAGAGCGAGGTCCAGGTGAAGAGCGGCATCTTCATGAGCGTCATCCCCTTCGCGCGCATCTTGAGGATCGTCGCCACGAAATTGATGCCGCCAAGAAGCGATCCCAGGCCCGAGATCTGGAGGCTCCATACCCAGTAATCGATGCCGGTCCCGGGGCTGTACTGAAGCTCCGAGAGCGGCGGAAGGGACAGCCAGCCCGATCCCGCAAACTGCCCGCCGATCACGAAGAACATATTGATAAACACGGCCCCGGCCACGTAGAGCCAGAACCCGAGCGAGTTCATGAACGGGAACGCGAGGTCGCGCGCGCCGATCTGCAGCGGCACGATGAGGTTGATGAGCCCGAAGAAGAAGCCCATCGTCACGAAGAACACCATGATGTCCCCGTGCGCGGTGAAGATCTGCTGGAAGTGATTCGCATCCAGATACCCGTGCGCCGCGCCGAGGAATCCCGGCGCGTTGCCGGCCGACATCGCCTGCTGGAGCCAGATCATCGCCGCATCAAGACCGCCGCGGAAAAGCATGACCGACGCCATCACGATGTACATGATCCCGATCTTCTTCGGATCGGTCGACGTGAGCCACTCCTTCCACAGCCATTTCCATTTTTTAAGATAGGTAAGGAGTCCCGCGAGCACCGCAAGCCCCGCGACGATCGTCGCCGTGGCGCCGACCGTGAACCACTGATGCGGCAGCGCGCTCCAGGTAAGATCTCCCAATAAGAAGTGTTCCATGGCGATCGTGCGACCCGGTTACATTTTCATGCCCGTCATGACCGGGGACGAGCTCGGCACCATATACTTCATCAAAACATAATCATAGAGGTTCGGATCCGCCGAGGAATAGAACGCGGGCGGGACGTATGCGCTGGGCGCCGCGAGCGCATTATATGCGCCCATCGTAAGCGCGGGCGCGCTCGAAGACGCCTTCACTCCGGCGACCCACGCATTGAAATCGCTCTCCGACACCGCATCGGCGGTGAATGTCATGCCGGCATAGCCGGCTCCGTTGATCTCCGTATCCTTCCCGACGAATTCCCCTGTGGAGCTCGCTTCGAGATACAGCTGCGTCTGCATCGCGGACATGGCATAGATCTGGCTGCCAAGCTGCGGGATCCAGAACGAGCTCATCGGCGCGTCGGCGGTGAGCAGGAAATGCACGGGTGTCCGTGCGGGAAATTCCAGCCAATTCACCGTCGCGATCCCCTGCTGGGGATAGATAAAAAGCCACTTCCATTGAAGGGCGACGACCTCGACGGTGAGGGGCGGCGTGGAGGACGGGATCGGCGCGAACGGATCGAGTGCATGCGTGGTCTTCCAGTTGATGACGGCAAGGACGGCGATGAGCGTCGCGGGAATGCACCACCACAGGAGCTGTCTCCCGAAGCTCCCCACATGGTCCGGCTGATAGGCATCGGCGCTCTTTTTGTTCCCGGCACGATACCGCCACGCGAAGGTATACAGCAGGATAAGCATAGGGATGGCGATAAGAAGCATGAGCCCGATCGCAAGCACAATCAGGTCCCGCTCCTGCCCCGCGATGGGTCCCTGCGGATCGAACACGCCGACAGTCATGGTCTTATTGTAGCATGCCGCCGCGGCGTAGGAGCGGGATGGCTTTAGGATATTTTAATGCGCAGTGATGTATACTGAAGGAAATTCCATGAAGATCCTCGTGGTCGAAGACCAGGAAGAAACCGCGGCCATTTTAAAGCGCAAACTCGAAGCGGAACGCTATGCCGTGGATGTCGAGCACGACGGCGAACGGGGGTTCTATCGCGCCCGTACGAACGATTACGACCTTATCCTCCTGGACAACGGCCTGCCCGGAAAGAGCGGGAGCGAGATCTGCGCCGGACTTAGGGAATACAAGATCGGCACGCCCATCATGATCCTCAGCGTCCAGGCAGAGGTAGAGGAAAAGGTGGCGCTGCTCAATTGCGGAGCGGACGATTACCTTGCCAAACCGTACGCCTGGAGCGAACTCTCGGCCCGGGCAAAGGCGCTCCTGCGGCGCCCCGCCGCATTCACTCCGACGACGCTCACCGTCGACGGGCTGACGCTCGACCGGGACACGTACTCCTTTTCCTATAACGGCCGTTCGGAGCGCCTCACGCCGAAGGAATTCATGCTCCTCGAGTACCTCATGCGGAACGCGGGGAAGGTGGTGTCCCGCGGGGACATCCTCGAACACGTCTGGGACGGCGGCGCCGACCAGTTCACCAAGAGCCTCGAGATGCACATCGTGAATCTCCGCAAGAAGATCGACCCCTACGACAGGAATTCCTTCATTCGGGCCGTTTCCGGATGCGGATACGCCGTCGGGCGGTCTTTATAATTTCTTTACCGCGATCCGGCTATAATGCCGGCACGAGGTCGAAAAAAATGCATCGTGATCGATGGATGGCGATGAGCGCGGCAAAGAGCAGGTCCTGAACATCATTCTGATCGGATCCATCGCGACCGCCGTTGCGGTCGACGGGGTGATTTTCGGATACTCGCTTGCCGAAGGGTCGGCATATCGGGGCATTCCCTTCCCCTTCTTTTCGCTGCTGCCGGCCGCCTTCACGCTCATCTACGTTCTCTCCCGGCGTGGATTCCCCACGCTTGCCTCATACCTCCTTATCATCGTTTACATGACGGCGAACAGCTACGCCGCATACCGCTGGGGCGTCACGCTCGAGATCGTGCTCATCACCTACGCGCTCATCATCGTCACCGCAACGATCCTCCGCGGGGCGCGATTCGGATTCTTCATCACCGGAGCGATCGCGGCGTTCATCCTGCCCGTATGGTATGCCCAATTCCACGGCATCATTCCCATGGACGCGAGCGAGGACCGCGATGCCGATGCCCTGGTATTCGCGATCCTCTATTTCCTCATCATGATCGTCGCATGGCTCTATGACCGCGAAGTCAGGCGCTCACTTGCGCGCGCGCAGAAATCGGAACAGGCGCTCAGGGAAGAGCGCGATATGCTCGAGGCGAACGTCGCGCGGCGCACCGAGGAGCTCCGGATCGCCCAGATCGAGCAGATGGATCAGCTCGGCCGCTTTGCCGAGCTCGGACAGCTTTCATCCGGGCTCTTCCATGACATATTCAATCTCCTGAACGCCATCGCCCTCCGCGGAGACGAATCCGAAAATCCCGCCCTCGAAAGCGCCTACGGTACGACGAAACAGATCAAAAACTTCATGGAAGCGGTGCATCATCAGATCGATCACCGCGACAGCATAAAAGAGGAGTTCTCCCTTTCGGAGCGCGTCGAATGCGCGCTGCATCTCGTCTCGCGCAAGGCGCAACAAAGCCGCGTCACCGTCGCATTCGCCCGCGAGAACGACGCCCGCTGCTTCAACGCTCCGCTTAAATTCCATCGCGTGGTCGTCAATCTTCTCATGAACGCCATCGAGTCGTACGAAGGCCTCCCGCAGGGAGATTCCCGCGAACGGGTGGTGCGCGTCGTCCTTGCGACGGACGGCGCCGGTACCCGCGCGTTCCTGCAGGTAGCCGATAACGGAGCCGGAATATCCAAAGAGATCCAAGAAAAGGTCTTTGAACCGTTCTTCACCACGAAAGCGCGCGAGAAAGGCACCGGTATCGGCCTTGCCGTGGCAAAGAAAATCGTAGAAGAGGACTTTCATGGAACGATCGCCGTACAAAGCGCGGAAAAGCGAGGAACGGCCTTCACGGTAGCCATCCCGCTCGCCGACGCCCCTCCGGAGCACGGGTCCGGCAGACAGGCGCATGGCACCCATTCCTGAAATGCGGTACACTGCAGGCAGAGCCGTTGACACGATCATATGCGGCAGAAAGGAGGGTTGAGCATGGCGGGAACGAACGGCAGGGGCGCGGCCGAACGGGCCGCGCGCAGGGCGGCGTTGCGCGAACGGACGATCATCCGTCTTCACGCGACGCTGAAGAACGCATTCACGATCTACGAAAATGACGGCCGGCTCAAGGAAGATCCGGAGGCATGGATACGCCACACCATCCGCAGCCTTCACCGGGCGCACTGCATGCTCGACCAACGCCGGAGCCATCCAGAGCTCCGCGGCGCCCTGGAACAGCTTGAAGCGGCCATCCGTCTTGCCGAACGGCGACTCCCTGTTTTTGCGGAACGCAAAGGGATCACCGTGACTTTTTCATAATATGCTCTGCAGCGCCTGATCATCATCAGACAGGCGCTGTTCCTTTTGTACGCCCTTCCCGGAGGATGCCCGGCGCGAAAATCCCCCGCCGCTTTTTAGTTCAACGAATTCCAAATGGCAGGATCGATGTTCCCGTCCGCCTTGAAGAACACCACGCCCCGCAGGCCGTATTCTTTCGCAAGCGCCACCTTCTGCAGTTCCGACGTCGCATCGGGGAACGAAACGAAAAACGTCGTCGTCGCGTTCGGATCAGGATGAGCAAGAACGGACGGCTCCGTCGAAGTCACGTAAGAGGTAAGGATCGGCGGCGCCTGGATATAGGTCGTCGACGAATACGTAAAGCTCAACTCTCCCGCATTGTCGCGCACCGGCGTGATGCCGAGCGTATCCGCACGGTCCATCGCTCCGAAGAAGTCGAATGCCCGGACGCGCTGGTATTCCGTCTGGCCGTTCGCCCATGAAACCTCCCATTCATATCCATACGTCGGAATGCCCAGCATGAGCTTCTTCGGGCTGATATACTGCAGCGCATAGACGATGAGCTTCCTCACCCATGCCGGATCCGCGACCGGAGCGTAGAGCGTTCCATTCCCCTTGCTTGCATCGAGCTTGAGATCGACCTGGCCCTGGTCGTATGCCATGATGCGCACCTCGTCGCAGTAGCGCCCAAGCAACGGATAATTCTCCGCATAACTGATGTTCTTCGGCGGCGTCACATACAGCGAATCGACGGGCGTCCGCGGATTCACCGTACACGTAAGCATCCGGCCGGCCGGATGGAGCCGCATCGCAAGCCCCTCGATAAAAAGCGAGTAATACGGCCGCGTCGCGGGATACATCCCTTCGAAATCGATATCGATGCCGTTGAAATCATTGTTCTTTACGAGCGCCGCTACGCGGTCCTCCAGTGCCCGCCGCGCGGGTCCATTCGAAAGGAGCCGCTCGATGCCGTTCGCGTCGAACCACGCGATCGTCGGAATGATCTTATTCCCGTTCGAACGAACGGCGTCGAACCAGTTGTTCCAAGCCCCGCTCGAGATCTTGAGGTCATCGACGATCGTACCATTCCCGACGATCTTGTAAGAGAACGGGCTGATCTCCTTCAGCTGATCAAGATTGAGCGCGACCTCCTGCTGCCCCGCCTGGGTCGTCCAGAACGGGAGCCATGCCCCGTATACGAGCGGAGTGCTCGCCCCGGCCTTTGTCGCTGCGGCATCCGCACGGGAGCCGACGGCCAAAGAAAACGCCGGCGCGAGGACCATGATAATAGCAACGGCGCCGGCTCTTATATAGTTCTTTCTGTTCATTGTTTGATATAAAGAAAATCTCCTTTCCTTGCGATAAAACCCTCATTTGCAAGCGCACGCAGAACGCGTTCGAGGCGTCGGCGGGGAAAGGCCAATGCATCCGAAAGCGTTTGCACGCTCATTGTATTCTTTTTCGCAGCGAGCGTCCATCGCAGGATCTTTCCCCGCAATTCGCGATCGGAACCGGCGAAGGGCGCCTGTTTCTTGTAATGTGCGCTCCTCCGGTTCGGATTCCCGCGGTCCGCCGTTCCGCCGCCGCGCGCCATCGCAGCGCCGTAATCCATCAGCGCCCAGTACCACTCCCGCGGCCGGCTCTTATCGACGCTCCGTTCGATATAACGTTCGAGCGCGCCATCCGTTACCGCCTTCCGTCCCGGAAAGAAAAAATGGATGAAGACGCGGCGGATATTCGTCTCGATGAACACCGCGGGCTCGTTGAATGCGAATGCCATGAGGGAACCGGACGTCCCATGCCCTATCCCCGGCAGCGATTCGAGCGCGGCGCGGTCGCGCGGGAGGCGCCCGCCAAAATCCCGCACGACCGCCTCCGCCGCGCGTTTGAGGTAGATCGCCCGCCGGTTATAGCCGAGCCCCTGCCATGCGGCGAGCACCTCCCCGCCTCCGGCCCGTGCAAGCGCCCGGAAATTCGGGAATCGCTTGATGAACCGCGGATAATGCTCCATGACCCGGGCGACCTGCGTCTGCTGGAGCATGACCTCCGAGACGAAGATCCTATAAGGGTCGGCCGTATGGCGCCACGGCATATCCCCCCTTCCCGCCCGGCGATAATGGGCCCATATTTCCTTTTTGAACGCCGCAATCGTCATATATTAAATCTATACTAACCGGGGCTTGCGCATTTTGTATAGGTTATGGTATAATGAACGCGATGTAAGTGTTCTTAGTAAGTTTCCATCGGCCACGAAAGTCGGCGCAGGAGCAGAGGAGAAACAGGTCGCCTTACACAAAATCAGCAATTGAATGGCTACAAAGTTATACGTCGGAGGCCTTCCGTACTCCACAAGCCAGGATGAGCTTCAGGAAGCATTCGCCAAAGCCGGCGCAGTGGTTTCCGCGAGCATTATCATGGACAAGATGACGGGCCGCTCCCGCGGTTTCGGCTTCGTGGAAATGAGCTCCGATGACGACGCCCAGAAGGCGATCGAGATGTGGAACGGCCAGGACTTCGGCGGGCGCAAGCTCACCGTCAACGAGGCCAAACCCCTCGAGCCCCGCGCTCCTCGTCAGAACAGCTACGGCGGCGGCAGCTGGCAGTAAAACAAAAAGACCCTCCTCTTTTGGATCAGGCCCCGTTCGACAACGAGGATCCAAAAGAGGAGGGTCTTTTTGTTTTACTGCCTCGATTGCGCAAAAGAGTGTAAAATAAGAGCTATGGAAATCGCCCTCCTCATCATCATCGCCGCCCTCTTCGCGGCGATCGCGTGGCGGCTTTGGCGGCCGGCCGGCGCGACGCCGGAAAAGCAGGCCGAGGAATCCCAATCGCTCCTCCTCCTCCAGAACCAGATCACGGAACTCAACCGGATGATCGAAGCACGGCTCGGCGAATCGGCGCGGGCAATAAGCGACTCGACGAACAAAGCGTTCGCACAGGCGACGGAGAGCACGCGGCTTATCCGCGAGATCACTGCGGAGCTCGCGAAGGTCGGCGAAGGCCAGCGCCAGGTGGTGAACATCGCGGACAACCTCAAGAACTTGCAGGATATTTTAAAGAATCCGAAGCAGCGCGGCGTGCTCGGCGAATACTATCTGGAAACGGTGCTCAAGAACGTGCTCCCGCCGAACGCGTACCAGATGCAGTACCCATTCAAGGACGGCACGATCGTCGACGCCGCGGTATTCACGAAAGACGGCATCATCCCGGTGGATTCGAAGTTCTCTCTCGAGAACTACAACCGCATCCTCGAAGCCCAAAGCAAGGAGGAGCGCGAGCGGTTCGAGAGCGCGTTCGCCAATGACCTCAAGATCCGCATCGATGAGACATCGAAGTACGTGAAGCCGGAAGAGGGCACGCTCGAGTTCGCATTCATGTTCATCCCATCCGAGGCGGTGTATTATGATCTGCTCATCAACAAAGTGGGAGCGATGAAATCAAACAACGTCAACCTTGTTGAGTATGCAAGCGGAAAGAAAAAAGTGATCGTCGTCTCCCCCACCACATTCCATGCGTATCTGCTCACGGTCCTGCAGGGGCTGAAGGCGCTGCGCATCGAAGAGAGCGCGAAAAAAATCGGCGAACGCGTCACCGAACTCGGCAAGCACTTATTGAGCTACGAAGAATATATGCAAAAGGTGGGCAAGAACCTGACGACGACCGTATCGGCCTATAACGCCGCCGGCAAGGAATTCGGCAAGATCAATAAGGATATTGTTCGCATCACCGGGGAACAGCTTGAGCTCAGCGCACCTACCGTAGAAAAACCGGAGGAAACCGGAGGAAACTGACCATTACCGCTTCCTCCTTCTCAAAAACGCCGGAATGTCCCACGCGTCGCTCTCTTTCGTGGTCGGCTTTCCCGGTACGGCACCGGATTCGAGTTTCCGCTCGGCACCTCCCTGCGGCGGCTGATTGCGGGCAACAAGCTCATCCGCCGATTCCTCGCCGCGCGCGTGGATGACAGGGTCTTTGGTGCTCGCGCCGCTCCCCGTGCCGCCCATGCCGGACATTGATGCCTGTTTCTTCATAAGAAGCGATGCCGCGCTCGCAGTGCCGGTTCCGGCGCTCTCCGAAGCGCCGCCCGCCGCGCGCATGCCGCCCGCGAACATCGATCCGCCCTGGCGACCCTCAAAATGGCTGCCGAAGAGCGCGCCCGGCTGGCTGCCGCTGAATCCTGCGGCGACCACCGTCACTTTGAGCTCGCCCGGCTTGAGATTCCGGTCGTGATACGCCCCGAAAATGATGCGGGCGCCCGGATCCGCCGTCTGCGCAACGATCTTCGCCGCATCGTTCACCTCCGTCATCCGGAGATCGCGGCTGCCCGTGATCCCGAGTAGCACCGCTTTCGCGCCCTCCGGGTTCGTCTCGAGGAGCGGCGAATGGAGCGCCGCGTTCACGGCCTTCACCGCCCGATCGGGACCGGCCGCGCGGCCGACGCCGACAATGGCGACGCCCGCATCGGCCATGATATTCTTCACGTCGGCAAAATCGACATTCACGATCCCCGGCATCGCAATGATCTCGACGAGTCCCTTCAGCGCGTTGCGCAGGATCTCATCGATCGCCTCGAACGCCTTCACGATCGGCGTATCCTTGCCGATGACCGTGAAGATCCGGTCGTTCGGCACGATGATCATCGCATCCACTTTGTCCCTCAATTTCACAAGCCCCTCGTTCGCCACCCGCTCCCGCTGCGAACCCTCGAACGAGAACGGCTTCGTGACGACCGCGATGGTGAGCGCGCCGGACTGCTTTGCCGCCTCCGCCACGATCGGCGTGGCGCCGGTTCCCGTGCCGCCCCCGAATCCCGCAGAAATGAAGACGAGGTCCGCGCCCTGCACCGCCTCCGCGATCTCCGAGCGATTCTCCTCCGCCGCCTGGCGGCCGAGGTCCGGATTCATGCCGGTGCCCAATCCTTTCGTAAGGCTCTTGCCGATGTACAACTTGTGCCTCACCTCACACTCATCAAGATCCTGATGATCGGTATTGATCGCGATGAAATCCACGCCCCGGGTGAAATCGCGCGCCATCCGCGCGATCGCGTTGCCGCCCCCGCCCCCGACACCGATCACTTTTACGTTCGCCGAAAGCGGCTGGAATTTCTCGCTCGGCTTCGGCTTATGGGACGCATGGCGCTTTTTGGTCTTCTTCATGGCGTAGTGAATATTGTAAGTATGGTAGCAGAATTCGGGTCAATGGTTAAGGGTCCTTTTACGGGGAAAAATAGCCAAGGAGCTTCTTGATCCCGCCGCCCGAAGGAGGCTTTTCGACGCCCCGCTTCCCTTCCATTTCCAAACCCCATAGGACGAGTCCGAACGCACCGACGAATTCCGGATCCTCGAGATACTCCTTGAACCCGCTCCCGTTCTCCTCCCACTCGTCGGCAAGAGTGAATCCGATCTGCGCCGAAAGCTTCATCTCCTGCTTCACGAGCTCGGTGAGTCCCGGGAGTTTCGCTCCGCCGCCCACGAGCACCACGCCGCCCGGAAGCTGGCCGTACCGCTCCATCAGCTTGAGCTCGGCGTTCGCAAGATCGAAGATCTCCTCGAGGCGCGACTCGACGATCTCCGCAATGAACTTTCGGGATACGGCTCCCTTCGCATCATCGGAGAATTTCTTGAGATCGACGGACTCCTTCTGGGGCACTTCTTTGGAATACGCGTATCCGTAATGGAGCTTCACCTCCTCTGCGGCATCCACCGGGATCTTCAATCCCACCGCAAGGTCGTTCGAAAGGTTGCCGGCGCCGACCGGGAATTTCGCGACGCCGATGAGCCGGTTCTCTTCGTACACGCAAAGCCCCGTCGTGCCGAAACCGATGTCAACGAGCGCGGTGCCGAGATCCCGCTGGCGCTTGGAAAGCGCGGCATACGTCGCGGCGATCGGCCCGTAGACAAGGGCGCTCACGTCTCCGCCCGCAAGCTCGACGGCGCGGATGAGCGTCTTGATGTGCGGAGAGAAGGCGTCGATAATGAGGGACTGCACCTCGAGCCGGCTCCCGGAAAGGCCGAGCGGATCGATGATGTCCCCCACGCCGTCGACCATGAATTCCCTGACGAGCGTATGGATGATCGTGCGGTTCTGAGGCAGGTTCACCGCCTGCGACGCCCGGATCGCGCGGTCGATATCGTCCTGATAGATCTCCGCGTCCGCGCGGGAAACGGCGACGATGCCCCGCGACGTCTGCAGCTTCGCCTGCGGCGTTCCGATGCTCACGTAAATATTTTTGAGCGCCCCTTTGGAGATCTTTTTCACTTCCGCCAGCGCGCGATTGATCGCCTGCGACGCTTCACCGAGATCGATCACCGCGCCTTTGCGCATGCCGAACGAGCGATCCTCCTGCGCATAGATGATCACCGGACGGGGTCCGCGGCATTCTGCGACAACAATCTTCAGGGATGATGTCCCGATGTCAAGTCCCGTGACGTAGTCGCCTCCGCCTCCCAGTCCCTTCAATTTCATACGCTCATTTTATCATAAAAATCCCCATTTAAGGAACTGTGCACAGGAAAGTAAAACGTCCGCCAGTGCGGGGGGGGGGACGGAACGAATCGTCCCCTACCATTCCATTCGGTGGCTATATTTTTTTTAAAATCTTCCTCTCCAGCCCCTCCATTTCGGCGATATCCGCTTTCTTTTTGTGGTCGTAGCCGAGCAGATGCAGGATACCGTGCAGAAGAAGCGGCTTCGCCCTCTCGGGAGAACGGCGGAGGATGTCGCGATTCAAATAAATCTCCCCCAGATACCGCCGTTTCGTCTCGGGATGCGGAAAATGGGCCGGCTCGGGAAACGAGATCACGTTCGGCTCGGTCCTCTTTTTGAAAAAGCGCGCTTTAAGAGCGGCGATCCGCGCATGGTCGAGCAGGATGATGTCAAGCGAAGCATTGCGGACCTTGAGCGTCCGGAGGGCCTTCGCCGCAATGAGATCCAGCTTACGCTCGCTCCACATCGCGGATCACGTCGCCCACCGCCTTCCCGTCAGCGCGGCCTTTGGCGGCCTTCATCACTTCTTTCATGATCGATCCAAAATCGCCCGCACCGTTCGCTTTCGCCTCGTTCACCATCGTCACGATCTCCTCGCGGGAAAGCGGGGCTGGGATATATTCGTAAAGCACCTTCAGATCCCCTTCCTCCTTCGCCACGAGGTCGTCCCGCTTCCCCTCGCGGAAAAGCTCGAGCGCATCCTTGCGCTTTTTCGCCTCGCGCTGGAGCACCGCGACCGTCTCTTCGTCGGTGAGCGCCGCCTGCGGATCCTTCAATGCCTTTTCCTTCTGCGCCGCGTTCACGCTCGCGAGCGTGAACCGGAGCACTTCCACCCGCGCCTTATCGCCGCCCTTCATCGCGGCCTTCAGGTCGCCGTTCATTTTCTGGATCAACGCCATCGTTCGCGGTTCGTGATGGATCGCGGGGATCCCTACTGGATGATGCCGAGCTTCTTCTGCCGCTCGACCTCCGCTCTCTTGGTTTCTCGATGGACCGCGGAAAGGCGGCGCTTGATGCGGCTCGTTGTGCGGGAATGGAACTTGCGATGGCGCACCTCCTTGACGATCCCGCTCCGCTTCACTTTGCGCGTAAAACTATAGAGCAGGGAAAGCCCGGACTCGCCTTCTTTTTTTCGTACTTCGATCGCCATGGGGATGATTATAGATGAAGACCTTCGGAATAGCAAGCGCATTCCTTACTGCTCCTTCTGCCGCTTCTTGATCTCCTCCGCCAGCTTCTCAAGCGCCACCGCTTCCTGCGCCCCGCTCGTAAGGTCACGCACGATGATGGTGTTCTCGTACATCTCCTTCTGCCCAAGGATGAGCGCGATGCCGATCCCTTCCTTGTCGGCCACCTTCAGCTGGGCGCCGAGCGATCCCTTTGAAAGGGATTCGGCAACGATGAATCCGCGGTCCCGGAGGTCTTTGAGGACGGCAAAGGCCTTCTTCTTCGCGAGATCGCCGGCATGCGCGAGGAAAATACGCCTCCCGTTCTTCGGGGGGAACGCGATTTCCTTTGCGCGAAGGACGGCGATGAGGCGCTCCACGCCGCCGGCGGCGCCGACCGCGGGCGTCAGATGTCCGCCGATCGTCTCCATGAGATAGTCGTAGCGGCCGCCCGCGGCGAGCGCCCCGATCTGCTCCTCCTCACCTGCCGCATAGATCTCGAACACGGTGCGGCTGTAATAATCGAGCCCGCGGACCAGCCGGTGGTCGAGTTCGTAGGGAATCCTTACTTCATCGAGATACTCGAGCACCGACTTGAAATGCGCGCTGCACGTGACGCACAATTTGTCGAGGAAGTTCGGCGCTTTGTCCTTGAGGGCTTCGCACGATGCCTCCTTGCAATCAAGCAGGCGCAGCGGATTCGTCACGAGCCGCCGCCGGCAATCTTCGCAAAGCTCTTTTTCGTGGCTCTTATAATAGCTCACCAGCTGCTTCTTGTAGATCGGCCGGCAGATCCGGCACCCGATCGAATTGAGGCGAAGGGTGAACCCTTTGATCTTCAGCCCTAAAAGCAGATCGACGAAGAGCGCAATGACCTCCGCATCATAGATCGGATCGTTCACGCCCCCCAGCGTCTCGAAGTCGATCTGGGTGAACTGGCGCGCGCGGCCGAGCTGCGGGCGTTCATGGCGGAAAATGGGGCCCATAGCATAGAGCTTCTGCGGCTGTCCCAGGCGGGAAAGCCCGTTCTCCATATAGGCGCGCGAAATTCCCGGCGTATATTCCGGACGAAGCGCGAGAACGTCGCCCCCCTTCGTCTTCAATGTGTACATCTCCTTCTGCACCACATCGCTGTCCTCTCCCGAAGTCTTGTTGTAAAGCTCGGCGAACTCCAGAATGGGCGGCTCGATGCGCGAAAATCCGTATGCGGTCGCGAGCCCCCGCGCGACGCTCTCGATCTTCTCCCAGTACGGCTCATCGGAGGGAAGCACGTCGTGCATCCCTTTCGCGGACTGGAAGCTGCGCACCGCCTCTTTCGCTTTTTCCTCTTTTTTGTTCGACGGCATGGCGTGCGTCATGATACGTTACGATGATGTCGCGTTGCCGAGCATCTGATAATCCGGGGTTCCGAAGAACGACAGCGCGGTGGGCGGCCACAGGCGGAAGCGCACCATGCCGACGATGTCCTTCGAAGGAAGCGGTCCCCAGCTGCGCGAGTCGTAACTCACCGCCCGGTTATCGCCCATCACAAAATACGAGCTGGAAGAGAGCGTGATGTCCTCGTTTCCTGCCGTGATGGTGCCCGCCGGCAGATAGGTTTCGTCGAGCGCGAATCCCTTCGGGTGTGCTGCGTTGTAAATGGTCACCGTATCGTTCTTGATCACGATCCGCTCCCCGGGAAGGCCGATGATGCGCTTGATGAGATAGGTCGACTGGTCGCTCACGTCATGGAACACGATCACCTCTCCGCGCTCCGGCGGCCGGATACGGTAGGTGAGCTCGTCGGTAAGCACGTAATCGCCGTTCGAAAAGGTGGGATACATGCTCGTACCGTCGACAAGGAACGGCTGAACGAGATACGTCCGCACGATGAACACCGCAACGACGGCGATGACGGCGATCTCCAGGACTTCAAGAAGCGAGGCGAGGAATTTTCTCATGGCGTTTCGGAACGGACGTCGGATGGAATTGATGTTTACTCATTATAGAGAAGATGCAATATAATAATCAAGCAACGACCCAATGGAACACGACGCGCATCCTTTCATCATTATGGGGCTCGGCAACCCCGACCCCGCCCTCGCCGGCACCTATCACAATGCGGGACTGCGCGCCGTTCGCTTCCTTGCGGAGCATGCGTCGCGCGCGGCCGGCGGCGGGGTTCCGCCCCCGCTCAAGCCGTATAAGGGCCTTTTTTCTTGGGTAACGATCGGCGGACGGACGTTCGTTTTCCCCCTCGTATATATGAATGATTCCGGCCGCGCGGCCAAAGAGGCGCTACGGGTGTTCCGCGCGACGCCGGCCGACCTTATCGTCGTCCATGACGACAGCGACCTCACGATAGGAACGTTCAAATTCGTGCGGGCCGGCCGCGCGGCCGGCCATAACGGCGTCAGATCGATCATCGACCATCTCAAAACCGAGGATTTCTTTCGGATCAGGATCGGGATCCGTCCCGAGGAAGAGGTGCGCCGCCGGAAAGCGGGCGACTTCGTCCTCTCTCCCGTCAGCGCAAAAGACGAACGCGTGCTCGAAGCGGTATTCGAGCGCCTTCCGTCCGCGATCGGCCTTCTGTAGCGTATCCCCCGCAGCTAGTACGGCTGAGCGAGCGAGAACGTCATCGAGAACGTATATCCGTTGTTGTTTTGCTGGATCCCGGACAGCGGAAGATTCACGCCGCTGAAATGCCGGTCGCCCTGCACCGCGGCCTTGAAAGCGACGATCCCGGTTTCCGCCTGCGCGGTGCCCCCGAAGAGGATCGGCGATCCCTGCCCCTGGAACGCAATGGTGTTCACGGCGATCCCGTTCGCCGAGGCGAGGTTCGTAAGATCGTTCACCATCAGGTAATTCATACTGATGCGGTGCTCGGCGTTCGCGACGAGCGCGACCTCCTGATTGAACGCCGTTGACGATGCCGAGAGCGCGGCGACCTGCGCGCTCGCTTTCGGATTCACCGACAGCGACTGCGCCTGCACGGACGCCTTCATGCCCACCAGAAAATTATCCGCGATCACGAGCGCGGCGACGAAAAGCGCAAGGATCGACGGCACGAGCCCCCGCCACAGCACCATGAAATTCATGAGCTGC